>DAOTMJ010000010.1 GCA_035450225.1 Candidatus Hydrogenedentota bacterium | reverse complement strand
CGGATTCGAAGGTGTAGGGTTCCTGCTCCCGCGTGTCGACGACGACGGTGACCCGGTCCACGTCAGAACGGGGCCAGGGCGTTGCGCGCCGCCGAGTCGTATTCGTCTCCGCCGTCTTCGAGCACGATGCGCCGGTTGATGTAGACGTTCTCGTTCTCGCCGCGCGTGCGCTTGGTGATCTCGAGCTTGACATTGATGAGCTTCTCCAGGTTGGCCGGAAGCTCGGAGAGCTTGTCCAGGTTCAACCCACAGGAGCGCGCTCACGTCAACCGGCTCTTCCGGGAGGTCTGCGTCGGTCCGGGGCAGTCCGTCGAGTTCGGCCTTCGCGCGGGAGATGTCCCGGTTGACCGCTTTTCGCTCCTCATAGGCGTCCTCGCGCCGCCGGTCCAGGTCGCCGAGGTCCAGTTTGAGCAGGGACAGGACCATAGCTGCCTGCTCCTTGTCGCCGAGCCGCGTGAACGCCAGCGGGTCGAAGCACAGGTCGCCCACGAGGTTGTCCAGCAGTTTCTGCGGCGAATTGAGTTTGGCCTTGTACTCGCCGCCGGTGGTGACGGTCAGATAGGTGTTCCCCGTGGCCGTCCAGTTCCGGGTGACCACATACTTGCCGAGGTCGAGCCGGATTTCCGCCTTCTCCGCCCCCTTACGGACGGGTGCGGGCGTGCTTCGCAACGCCGCCGACCCCTGCAGCGCGGCCCAGATCGCGTCGATGGCGCTGGACTTACCCTGGGCGTTGCGGCCGGAAATCTCGACGACGTTGTTCTCGCCGGAGCGGATGGTGACCGCCTTCAGGCGTTTGAAGTTTTCCACATGCAGTTCGATGATCTTCATGGCGCGGTCCTCCTCAGATCAGTCCGTCGTCGTCTTCGTCGGGATGGTTGGCATACGCGACGGGCTTGGAAGGCGGGGGTGCGGCGGAAGGCGCGGCCGCGCGGCCCGCGGGCGCGTCGAGGTACTGCTTCACCTTGTTGGATTCGCCCGCAGTGCCGTCCTTCTTCGTGTACTTCTCGACGTGCAGTTTGGCGCGGCCCGTCGCGCCCACGACGCGGTTCCACTGCATCACGAACGGCTCGCCGTGCTTCTTGAGGCCCAGGCAGCGGAAGAACGAGCACAGCTTCCATTCCGCCTTTTTCGTGAGCACGAGGTAGTCGAACACGTTGACGAGTTCGCCGTCGTGCTCGACTTCGAGCGTCACCTTCGCCATCGGCGCCTGGCTGTTGTTGCTGTGCTGTTTCTCGAAGCCGGTGACCTTGAAGGCGTATTCGCCCGGCGGCAGGATCGTGAATTCGCCGGAGCCGTCGTCTTCGATGCGATCGTTCCAATCCAGAATGTCCACTCGATTGCGGAATTCGGATTTCGGAATGCAGAATGTTAAGATGCCACCATGGACGGGAAAGACGATCTCAAGAAACGGACGCGGGCGTTTGCGTTACGGGTGATTCGGTTGTGTGAATCGCTGCCATCGGGGCGTACGGCAGATGTGATTGGCAAGCAGCTCTTGCGCTGCGGGACCTCAGTCGGCGCAAATTACTGCGCCGCCTGCCGTGCCAGGTCTACCGCCGACTTCATCGCCAAACTGGGCATCGTGGAAGAAGAATGCGACGAGTGCATCTATTGGATGGAACTGCTCGTCGATTCGTCCATCATGGAAAGGCGACTACTTGAACCCCTCATGAAGGAGGCTGACGAAATCCTCTCCATCATCATCGCCTCCATCCTGACCGCCCGGAAGCACTCCTAATTCCGCATTCCGAAATCCGCATTCCGCATTCGAAGGCGGATCGTCGAACTTGCGGATGCGCGCGTGCGCCGCGACGACCACGTGCATGCCGTGCTTGTACTGGAGGTTGTGCAGCGCCCAGAGCATGCCCTGCACGGATTCGCGCACGTACTGGAATCCCTTGCCGTACCCGAAGTCCTCGATGCCGGACTTGTTGAACCGCTCGCACACGTCCTGCGCCGCGAGCATCTCCGCCCAGTCCGCCGTGTCCACCACGACGGTCTGGTAACCGTGCTCCTCGTCGTAGAGCGACTGGAGCGCGGCCTGCATCTGGTTCCAGTTCTTGGGAATGAGGCGGTGGATGTCCAGGTGCGCCGTGCGGTCCTCGACATCCAGAAAGATGGGGTTGGGAAACTGCGAGGCGAAGGTGCTCTTGCCGATGCCCTCCACCCCGTAGATCATGACCTTCTGCGGGCGCGCCCTGCGGCCCGTCGTTACGTCGGTGAGTTTCATGGTTGATGATTCCTTCGTTGTTTGCCGGGGTTGAAAACAGGAGACGAGATGCGAGGAGGATTAAGGCCCCCGGTACATGCCCAGACCCATTTCCAGAAAGACGGACTGGATACGCAGACGGAATTCGCGCGCCTTCACCAGGGACACGCCCGCCTCGCGCGCCGCCGCGCGCAGTTCGCCCGTCCGCGCGAGCGCCGCGAAGAACGTTCCCAGTTCCTCGGGCAAAGCGTCCGCGGCGGTCTCGATATCGATGCGGAGATAGAGCCGCTCCGGGGCGCACCGGGGGTCCTCGACGGCATAGGCCGGGTTCATGGCTGCAGGGGAATGCATTTGCGGTAGTCCCGTTTCTGGAAGGTGCGGTACTCGATAAGGTGGGAAATCTTGTTGCGCAGCATTCGCTTCAGGAAGGTGCTCCACGCGCCGCGGCCCGGGTCGTATTCGCCCATGCGTTCGATCACGTGCAGCGCGAGGTCCTGCGCGATGTCCTCGAAATCGGACCGGCTGTAGCCGTGGCGCCCGGCGAGTCCGCGGGCCGCCACGCGGATCGAGACGAGGTCGTCCGCCGTCAGTTCCTGCCGCCACGGAAGCAGCATCTGCTTCGGCGCGCCGGGGATGCGGCGGGCGGGCTTGCCGCGGCGTCCGCCGCGCCCGCGCCTGCCGTCTCGTCCGTTCGCCTTCGTCATGCCGGTCTCCTTCGGGTCGAAAAAATGAAGAACCCCGAGAGGCCGTTCGGCGGAAGGCTTGCCTCTCGGGGTTCACGCAACGCCCTGTTCGGGCGTCAAGGGCTTGTTCGTGTCCGCCGAACTTCGCTCTCGTCCCGAAGGCGCTACTTTTGGCGTAGCAATGCTACTTTTGACGTAGCGGAAAACTGTTGACAACGCCGACAAAAACGGCGGAGGTCTTGGGGCGGATGAGGAAGGGGATAGTGGAAGGATGAAGATTGGGAGCGGTTCAGCGAGGCTGAACCACTCCCAATCACTTGCTGCTCAGAGAATCCAGTGAACCGTGGGGAAGGGGGTGTAGGCGAGGAAGTACCCGGTCTGGAGGGACTGGCTGAGGTGGTGCCACAACGGCGGATGGGAATCCTTGATCTTGTCCAGGCTCCGCTTGATGTTGCCTCGAACGGCCTTCCGAATCCGTTCGGCGTCGTCCGAGGCTTTGCGTGCGCGGCTGCGTAACCCGAACGCGTTGCCCAGTTGCCGGGTGAGGGCGTCGAGTTCTTCCTCGCATTTGGCCCTCGTACCTAAATCATTGTGCTGTTCCGCCTCTTGAATCCGTTCGCGTAAGTCCACAATGCGTTCCTTGTATTCGGCCAGGGCCGCAGGTGTAAGCACCTCGCCCGCCGAACCCAACACGGGGATATCCGCCTGGCCCGCCGTTTCCGCAAGCACCTGGGCTACGTGCAGCTCGACGCCCGGCGAACGCAGCAGACACGCAATGGAAGCCAGGCCTTTACTGGGCTGCAGGTGGACCGTTTCCCCCTCGAACGAAAGCGTCCAGAATTCGCCTTCCCGGCGGAAGACGTTCTCGGCGATAACAGGGCTACCGGGTTCTGGAGTCTCCCTGCCTCGCAGAGCCTCGATCTGCCGAAGCACCGCCGGAGACGCGACCCAATGCCCGTCCGGCGTCATGCCCACATGTTCATCCAGCGCGATGAAGAGACCCTTTCGCGAGCGGATGTGCGCGTCGCATTCGGGGCCGTAGGTCCTCGATGTGGGCGAAACCACCACGAACGGTCCGTCGTTGTCCAGCATCAAACGAAGCACGCAGTTCACCATGACTTCGGGGTCCCGGACGACGATTGCGTATACCGGATATTGGGGCCGTGCCTGGCCGAGATTCCCCAACTGGAAGCATTGTTCTCTCCACGGAACCGGCGTGGGCATCATGCTCACATGGAGCGCGTCGGCCACGCCCGCCCAGACGGAATTCATGTCCAATTCGTGCAGCACGGCCTCCGCGCGCGGTACATCGACAACATCGCAACGGTCGCGGAAGTCGTCATCCGGGATGGCCGCACACACATCGTCGCTGATCTCCACGACTTCGTGGCGGCACGAGCAGCCGTGCTCGACCGGACAGGGATAGCTCGACGCGATGGTCCCGTTCGGGCGAAGGAAGCGCGAGGCGTGCGCATGCTCGTCGCCCAATTCCCTGCGCCAGTACAACGGAACGTCGGCGCATTTGGGGAAGGTGGCGGCGACGGCATTCCAGAACCGTGTCAGTTCCCGCATGATACGTCCGCTCCCGTCTCGGCCTGCGGACGAAGAAACCCACGGGCCTGAAGCCATTGCTCCGTCAAGACGGCGTCACCCTCGCGCGAATGGCGTGCCTCGTTGGGCGGGTACAGTCCGAGACGCCGGGCGCCGCGTGCGCCGCGGAACTTCATCTTGAACCCGGCGCCCAACAGCCGCGCATCGGAAGGCACGATCCCGTGGGGATACGAATCGAAGAGGTCGGAGGCGCAGCGTATCTCGCGGGGGTGATTCGGCAAGGCCCGCTCGTAGCGCACCTCGACCAGTTTCACCCACTCGATGCCGGATACGTCCGAGCACGCGAGACTGGCGGGACCCTTGGTGAGCAGCGGCGCAAGGGTGAACCGGCCCGGGCCGCAGAAAAACTCCTCGAATCCGAAGAAATGCCTGCCCATGAGTTTCCGGTAGAGGTCCAGTTCCCGCTTCGACGAGGCGTGAATACCGAGCTCCCCCGACTCCGCCACGTACACCATCGTGCTGAAACACTCCGGCCGGTAGGTGAAGATCGCGGCGGGCTTCGTCTCGATGTCCACCGCGCGTTTGAACGCGTCTCCGTGTCTCACCGTGAACCAGGTCTTTCCGCCGCGATGGAAAACGTGAATCCGGCAGTGCCGCCCGCGATTGTGTTCGGCGTAGTAGTCGTCCAGGTCCCGGCGCAATGCATCGAGCGCGGCCTCGGGCACGGGGTTCAGGGCTGCCGCCGGTCCCGTGGCCGTGAAGTAGGTGTAGCCGTGCGTCTTAAGTAGAGCGTGCCGCTGGTGAACCGATTCCACGAAGGCGCGGTCCTGCAGGCACGCGCGGACCGCCACGTCGAGCGGTGTCGCCGTGCGCAGGCGCTCGATGGCAATCTCTTGTTCGCGGGCCGCCTCGAGGAGGGCGTCCATACCGCTCGGAGAAGCCAGTTCGTTCACGATGTGCAGCGACTCCACCAGGTCCAGCGGCATCTCCCGGTCGGGCGCCAGAAAGACCTGGACGAGCGAGGCGTGGTCCAGGTGAACGTTCGGGCTCCCCGGAGGAGGTATGGCGATGCCCCGCCTGGCGAAATAGGCCTGATGGGGGTGAAGCAGCGCGGCAAGATTCCGCGGGTCGATCTTCTGCAGGTTCTCCGGATTGGACAGACGACGCAAACTCAGTGCAGCCATACGCGATTCCCTTTCCACACTACGGTCAACAGCCCAGGAAAGGCGTCGCCGACCGTTCCCAAGACGGTTGACGGCGCAGAAATGGCTGGATTATACTACTGAAAAGATTTTCAGTCAAGCGGTTTGTGTGCATTCGCCTGCGGTAAGCGGCTGGAAAGCGAGAACGAGACCATGATTCACACGCACGTCGCCCCGGAGACGATGGTCGCCGTCAGCCTGGAGACCACGGGGCTCAATCCATTGCAGGACCGGATAACGGAGGTGGGGGCGGTGCGTTTTGACTACGAGGGCGCTCTGTTGGACACGTTTTGGGAGCGGGCGAACCCGGGCATGCCCATCCCCGAACACATCCGGAAGATCACGGGCGTCACGGACGAGAAGGTGGCCGGCGCAAGGCCGCCGGAAGAAGTAGTGCGGGATTTCTTTGTCTGGGCGGGGCCGGGCGCATGGCTCGCGGCGCACAGCGGAGAGTTCGAGGCCGCGTTTCTATGCGCCGCGACGGGCGGACGGGACGATGCCGATGAGGACCGGTGTGTCTTGAGCGCGCTGCGGTGGGCGAGGTGGGCGGAACTGGGCACGCCGGACTACCGGCTACCCACGCTGCTGCAGTACATCGGGGCCGAGAGGCGTACCGGGCCGTCGCGTAACGTGATCGTTAAGGCCCAAGGCGTGGTGGACCTGATGGTGTTCCTCCTGACACGAAGCTACGCCGATCCCTCGCATGCGGGCGTGAAGAATGTCCTGGTATTCCGCACAGACCTTATGCGGGACCTCCACCGGCGCGTGACCATCGAATGGGAACGCAGGATGGAATGGCAAGCCCGTAAGCCAGAGCGCACCTTTGCGTCAGCCTCGCTTTCCGCCCATTGACAACCCTTCCCGTTTCCGTCATTGGGCGTTTCATATCCTCACGAAGCACGGGTGCCGCTTCGAAGAGGTCCTGTCCATCTGAGGCGGTGTGATTTGGGCCCATCTTCGCCGGATTTTCCGAAGTCTGCATTTCCTCACGCGGCCAAACACGTTCGAGATTTCCGGTAGATACCCCATGGACGGCGCGCGGCATGGCACGCGCCGCCGGCTATGGAGGCGTCTACATCATGAAATCTTATACCACGCGAAAAGCGCCGGACCTGATGACATCCGGCCAACGGATTGAGGAAGTGGCCTACATTCTGGCGGTCGGATTCCTGCGCATGCTGCGCCGTACATCGAGCGATCCCGCCGCTGTCCTTCCCGCAGAGAATTGTCTTGACTCACGCGCGCCGAAGAGCGTTCATCGTGTCGAACCTTGACCGAGAGGAGAGCACGGATGGACGCGACACAGACCGAACAAAGGAAGGCGACGGTCCTGCGCCAGATCACGGCGCTGGACCGGATGACGCGCGACCAGCTCCGCGAGCAGTGGCGGACGCTGCTCGGTTCCGAGGCGCCCCCGCACACGGTGGACTTCCTGCGGAAACGCCTGGCGGTCCGGCTGCAGGAGTTGTTCTTCGGCGGACTCAAACAGCCCGCGCGGGAACGGATGAACAAAGTACTCGAAGACAATGGGTACGACGAGATGGCCGCGCGCCCGAGGCAGTTCAAACGCGCGAAGGACATGCCGGTGCCGGGCACGCGCCTCATCCGCGAGTATGAGGGGGAACGATACGAGGTCACGGTTACGCGGACGGCTTTTGAGTTCCAGGGCCGTGAGTACAAGTCGCTGAGTGCCATCGCGAAGGCCATCACCGGAACGCACTGGAACGGGTGCGCGTTCTTCGGGCTGCGCTCCAAAGGCAAGAGGCAGGAGTAGACAATGGCGAATGGAACGAACACGAACGATGCGGGCCGGACGACGATTCTCCCTGCGCCGGTCCGATGTATGATCTACACGCGCAAGAGCACGGACGAGGGGTTGGACCAGGAGTTCAACAGCCTGGACGCGCAGCGGGAGGCGGCGGAGGCGTTCATCGCGAGCCAGCGCGCGGAGGGCTGGATCGCGCTGCCGGACCGGTACGACGACGGCGGGTTCTCCGGCGGCACGCTGGAACGCCCCGCCCTGCAACGGCTCATGCGAGATGTGGAAAGCGGCAAGGTCGACGTCGTGATTGTCTACAAGGTGGACCGACTCTCGCGCTCGCTGCTGGACTTCACGCGCATCGTCGATCTATTCGACCGGCACAAGGTCTCGTTCGTCTCGGTGACGCAGCACTTCAACACGACCTCGTCCATGGGACGGCTGACCCTCAACATCCTGTTGTCCTTTGCGCAGTTCGAGCGCGAGATCATCGGCGAGCGCATCCGGGACAAGGTCGCCGCCGCAAAGCGCAAGGGCAAATACACCGGAGGCCCCGCGGTGCTCGGCTACGACGTGGACCGGGTCAACAAGCGGCTCTTGGTCAATCCGACCGAAGCGAAACTCGTGCGGCACATCTTCAAGCGGTTCGTCCAGATTCAGTCCACGACGCTGCTGGCAAAGGAACTCAACGAGGCGGGGCACCGGACAAAATCCTGGACCACGGTCAAGGGCAAAACGCGGCGCGGCAACCCGTGGGACAAATTCGTGCTGTACCGGGTGCTCAATAACCGGCTGTACATCGGCGAGATTGATCACAAGGGCAACGTCTATCCCGGCGAGCACGAAGCCATCATCGCGCGCGACGTGTGGGATCAGGCGCACGCCATCATGGCGGAGAACTCCCACTCCCGCGGCGGACGCGCGCGGTCGCGGACGCCGGCGTTGCTGCGGGGTATCATCAAGTGCGGCCACTGTGGATGTTCGATGGGCATTACGTGGTCCCGGCGAAACGGCAGGCAGTACCGCTACTACCACTGCCTGAGCGCGGCCAAGTCCGGCCCGGAAACGTGTCCTGTGAAGAGCGTTTCCGCAGGCGACATGGAGCACGCCGTCATCGAGCAGATGCGCGGCCTGTTCCGGTCGCCGGAGATCGTCGCGCAGACTTTCATGGCGGCGAAGGCGTTGGCAACTGAAGGCGAGCAACCCTTCGAGGAGACGCAGGTCGCTCGCGCGCTCGAACACCTGGATGCCCTTTGGGACACGCTGTTCCCGGCGGAGCAGACGCGCATCATCCAGTTGCTGGTGTCCAAGGTGGCCGTGAACACGGACGGGTTGGACGTGGCGTTCCGGCTCGACGGTCTCCGGCAGGTCACGGCGGAAATGACAACGGACGAGGAAGCCGTAGCATGAGCATCGCGATTCTGGACATGACAAGGACGCGCCGGTCCGTCGAGGACGACGGCAAGACGCTCCGCGTCCACATCCCGATTCAGTTGAAGACGCGGGGTGGCCGCAAGGAGGTCATTGTGCCTGGTGGGCGCGACGGCGCTGGTCAGGAGAACCAGGCATTGGTGATTGCCCTGGCGCGCGCCCATCGTTGGGCGGAGTTGTTGGAGACGGGCAAGGTGGCTTCCCTCGGCGAACTCGCCGCGCACGTCGGTGTCGACCCCGCGTACATCAGCCGGTTCCTGCGCCTGACGCTGCTCGCTCCGGACATCATCGAGCGCATCCTCGACGGCAGGGAACCCAGCGGATTGTCGCTTCGAATCCTTCTCAACGAAATGCCCGCCGTCTGGGAGGAGCAGCGCGTCAGGTTCGGAATGCCCGCCGCCAAGAGATAGGTTCCGCGCAGTAAATACAGCCCTCCGACAGGCTCTTGATGCCGTCGGAGGGCTTGGTTTTTTCGGACTCATTACGGGGATTTTTCGATGCTGAGACACGCGCTCGTTCGGGCACAACTCATTCGTGAACGAGACGCCGAAAAATTAAGTTGTTTCGCGGCAACGACTTGCAGATTCTGGACTCACTTGGGGGTAGTCATGGCAATTCGGAGAGACAGAGAGAAAACGGGGGAGAAACGGCTAAAATGTGCTCCACGACGGCGGATCGAGTCCGGGGGCACGTCAAGGTCGCGCTCGCGGCCACATGCGCAAGTTATTACGGAATAAGGGCTTGATTCGCGGGGTCTGGGAGGGGCGTTTCCCGCCCCCGATGAGGCGAGAAATTCAGAGGGAAGAAGAGAATGGTGGAGGACCTCCGCGCCCGACGCGCAGGGCGCTGTTTACTCCAGATTTACATGAAAGCCCTGTAATTCCAGGGCCTGAAGGCAGTGTCCATGTCCTCGGCGACGAGAGAAATAAAAGAAGGATTCCTAAGACTGTTTCCTCTTCTTCCATCCTCTCTACAGGCTGTTCAAATCACGGTTCATTTCCGGATGACGCTCACCGGAAACTTAACCGAGCGTGCTGGCCAAGTCTCCGACAAACAAGATGGAACTTCACGACCAACTATCGACAACAACCAGAAACGACGGTTGTCTGGCAATCCTTCCTGAAGTATTTCCCTTGAAAATACAGGGCAACATTCACAAGCCCGATCAGCACAGGGACCTCAACCAACGGCCCAATGACAGCCGCGAAGGCTGCGCCGGAGTTGATGCCGAAAACAGCCACGGCCACGGCGATGGCCAACTCGAAGTTGTTGCTGGCCGCCGTGAAGGACAGCGTGGCGCTCTGCGCGTAGTTCGCCCCGACCTTCTTGCTGAGGAAGAAACTGAGCAGGAACATGATGATGAAGTAAATCAGCAACGGGATTGCAATCCGGACGACGTCCATCGGAATCTGGACGATCAGGTTACCCTTGAGGCTGAACATGACGACGATGGTGAACAGAAGGGCAATCAGGGTGATGGGGCTGATCTTCGCGATGAATTTCCCTTGGTACCACTCTTTGCCCTTGGTCGTAACAAGCACGAGGCGTGTCAGCATCCCGGCGAGGAACGGGATACCGAGATAGATGAAGACGCTCTTGGCGATCTGCGAGATGGTCACATTCACTGCAACCCCCTGGAGGCCAAACATCGGGGGCAGCACTGTGATGAAGACCCACGCATACACGCTGAAGAAGAGCACCTGAAACACGCTGTTGAACGCAACCAGCCCCGCGCAGTACTCCGTATCTCCTTTGGCAAGGTCATTCCACACGATGACCATGGCAATGCAGCGGGCAAGACCGATCATGATGAGTCCGACCATGTACTCGGGTTTGTCGGGCAGAAGGATAATGGCCAGCGCAAACATCAATATTGGGCCGATGACCCAGTTCTGGACAAGGCTTAACCCCAACACGCGGTAATTGCGAAAGACATCGCCAAGCTCCTCGTACTTGACCTTCGCCAAGGGCGGATACATCATGAGAATGAGGCCGATGGCGATCGGGATGTTCGTCGTCCCGACTTGGAACCGATTGATGAAGGCTTCGACACCGGGGATGAGATACCCCGCGGCGACGCCAATGGCCATACCCAGGAAGATCCAGAGCGTCAGAAACCGGTCCAGAAATGAGAGCTTTTTCAGAACGCCGCTATCCATGCGATCATATTCCTTTCCATCTCAAGCCAAGGGTTTTGTCGCGCTCACATACAAGCTTGTGACGAAGTCGCTCATCTTCGCACCCGGTGGGAGATTCTCTAAGATTTTCTTGAACAGAGGGTCTTTCCAATCTGTCAGCGCTTCGACATACCCCTGTTTTTCCGTCAGTGTTATATTATCGAGACCGGCCTCTCGCGCCATCCGGTCCGTTTCCTTCACCAAGACTGCCCCGGCGATGCACCCCACGAGTGCTTCAACCATCTCCGCGACATTTGGCGGAATAGGCTGAAGCAGTGCCAAGTCGGAAACTGCCACGCGTCCGCCGGGCTTGAGCACCCGAAACATTTCGCGCCACACTTGCGGCTTATCTGGCGACAGGTTGATGACACAATTCGAGATGATTACGTCCACACTGTTGTCGACGACGGGAAGGTGCTCGATCTCGCCCAGGCGGAACTCGACGTTGTCCAAGCCAGACTTTTCCTTGAACGTTACGGCATTCTTCCGGGCTTTGGCGAGCATGTCGGCCGTCATATCGACACCGATGGCTTTTCCGGTGGGGCCGACCTTTCGCGCCGCGATGAATACGTCAAAACCACCGCCACTGCCCAAGTCGAGAACGACCTCGCCAGGCTGCAGTTCCGCTATCGCCGTTGGATTGCCGCAGGAGAGTCCCATATTGGCGCCATCTGGCAACGCGGCAAGCTCTGCTTCGTCATATCCCACCGCTGTCGCCACTGCCGCAGCGTTGCCGCTGCCGCAGCAAGACTTTGAGGGACCGCAACAGGAACCGCCCTGGCGCGCAATTGCGCCGTAGCCTTCTCGCACTTTCTCTCTCACTGCTTCCGGATTTGTTGTCTCCGACGTCATACTGCATCTCCTTTCGGAAGGTCTGTCTCCTGCGAAGTGGCCTTGTGACCGGTCACAATCGCTCCATCCACCAAACGTAGTGTTCTCTGTGCAGTTCCCGCCGCCCGCATGTCATGGGTCACCATGACTATCGTGCGCCCCTCTTTGTTAACCTCTCGCAGGAAGTCTAAGATCGCCTGAGAGGTCTCGGGGTCGAGATTGCCCGTGGGCTCATCCGCAAGAATGACTGGCGGGTCGTTGGCCAACATGCGGGCCAGAGCCACCCGCTGTTGTTGTCCCACGCTGAGTTCGGAAGGCTTGTGGTCCAAGCGGTCGCCAAGCCCAATCCTTTCCAGGAGAGCGACGGCGCGCTGTTTTTGCGCAGCATCGCTCAGATGAGCTAGGAAGAGAGGGATTTGAACGTTTTCAAGGGCCGTCAGATAAGGGACCAGATTGAACGTCTGAAAGACGAACCCGATCTTTTCCCTGCGAACAGCCGCCCGGCGCTCAGGCGACATATCGTACAGCGACTGTCCTTCAATCAGAACGGTCCCCGATGCTGGCGAGAGCATTCCGCCGAACATCAGCAGAAAGGTGCTCTTGCCGCTTCCGCTTGGTCCAACGATAGCCACGAAATCCCCCTTCGGGATCTCGATGGTCACGTCGTCCAATGCCGTAATCGTCTTTCCGCGATGCTTATAACTCTTACTTACGGACTTCATATTGAGCATGGACTACATCTCCTGAAGTGCTGTGGCGGGGTCGAGACGCGCGGCTTGGCGAGCGGGGAAATAACTGGCCATGAGCGAAATGGCGACCGCCACACCAAGCGCCCAGAGCGCCAAGCTTGGCATTGGGAGGACAATCACCCCTGCGATACGTGGTCCAAACACCACAGCGACGGCCGTACCCAGGACATAACCGGCAATACCGCCTGCAAGTCCAAGCAAAAGCGCTTTCATCAAGAACATCTTGAGTACCACCCGAGAACCCGCGCCCAGGGCCATAAGTGTGCCGATTTCTTTGCGCCGTTCGAAAACGTTGGAATACATGTAATTCGCGATACTCGCCCCGCCGACGAGCACGATGATCGCCAGAAAGAGCAGCGATAGACGCGCCATCATCTGATTTGTCCGGATCTGGGTGTCAACGATCTGAGTGATGGTGACCACCTTGGCGTCAGGTAAAAGAGTATTGATCTTCTGGACCAATCCCTTCGATATCTGATTACAGCATCCGACTATTTCTATGGCGTTTAACACGGGGCCTTTTCCGGCAAGTTGCTGTACTGTGTGAAGATGCGCGAAGACTCGCGAATCATCCACGGTGCCGGTTGCAGGGAGAACAGCGGTAACCGCAAAAGACTTGCCCAACAGAGTCAGGGTGTCCCCCTCTTTGACCTTCAGTGCCGCTCCGATATCTGATCCAACAAGAGCTTGGTCTTCTTCAAGTGTAGTGATGACTCTCTTACGGACGAGGGTTTCCTTCGGCGGCTCCGTGCTGGCCCCCGGGACATTCACTGTACCGCAGTTTTCGGGAAGGGCAAATATACCGGCTCCTTGCCAAGCGGCCTTGGCCTGGAATTCCTTTGTCGGCAAGATCCCGGTCAGCGTGAACCGGTTTCCACCCGACTCCACGGGAAGAGAAAGCTTTGGCGAAAGGTTGTCTAATCCCTGGAGGTCCGAGGTAGTGAGTCGCGTCACGTATTCCTCGGGAAACTCCTCGCCCTGCATATCCGCGCTGTAGTAATCTTGAAGCGACGCGGATTTCGGTAGAATGAGGATGTTGGCTCCCAAGGCATCCAGTTCTGCCGCGACGGCCTTCTCCGAGTAGAAGGTGATGTTCTTGACGCCAACAATCACGCTTATCCCGAGCAAGATCGCCACAAAACTCGTGGCCAGTTGGTTCTTCCGCTCAAAGACCTCCCGCCAGACAAATGTCCTGAGTCTCATTCTTGTCCAACCCCTTCTTTATTTTGCCGGTCCACAGCTTCTGGGTCCACAGCCGCTAGCGCCAGGCCCGCAACCCTTCGGGCCACAGCCACCGGAGGAAGCGGCTGTCAAGGACGCGACGAGCGCATCCTTGGTGGTTGCGCCGTTTACTTTGGAAATGATGGAGCCAGGCGGGGCTATGAAAGCGGTAGTGGCTTCCGTCGTCTTGGGATCAATCTTGAGTTTCGTCAGGAATGGCTGTTCGGCAGCGGCAGCGGGGTCAATCGTTACCACCTCGGTTAGCTTTGCATATTTCGCGTCCGCCTTAAAGTCATTTACGCCCTTCATGGCTGCATCGTTGGACGTCGTCGTCCCATTTTGAGCACAAACAAAAACCAGCTTGCCGTCCTGTAAGGCCTTCATGCACTGCTGTTCCGCTTCGCTTGCGATAGAGTCTTGCAGTTGCGGGTCTTTAAGCTTTTCCCCGAAGTATGCGCCCGTAATGGCTCCATTGGGTGCAAAGGCCAACACAATGGGCATCGGGGCTCTGGCCAACTGAAACTTCTCGACCGTGTCTTTTTCCGCCGCGTCGCCGCGCTTGATGAAAGCCAAGTCGGCCTTATCGCCGAGCTTCGCTGCGGCGGCTTCGAGAACGCGCCTAGCCGTCGCGGTTTCCTCGTTCTCACTCTCGGAGACGAAGAGGAACAGATGCCTCTTTGCCTCCGCCGCCTTCTTGATTGCTGCTTGCGCGACACTCTCAGACGGTGCACTCGCAGGTACAGCCTTTGCCTCGGAAGCGGGCGCAGGAGCACTTGCCGGTTCATCCGCTGCCGCCGCTGTCCGGCTCTGTTGCGCCACGAGCAAGAAAGCGCTCCCCAGCACCGCCAACGCAACTACTGCCACTACAATCTTCTTCATCTCGACATCTCCTCGTAATCCATGTTCAAGAGTTTCAGGGTGTCCCCGAAGGACTCGCCCCTCAGCAGCAAGCATCCTTCTTATAACGCGTGCACAAAGCCTTGAGATCTTCCTTTATCACCGCCTTCAGGCGCTTGGCGTCCGCGGAGACAACGGGGAGCTTGACCAGCGCTGTCTGCGTCCATTTCAGCGTGTCTTGAACGAGTACGGGCGCTTCTTCGCCCGACAGACGGTAGTAGTGCCATTTCCCGTTCTTTCTGCGCTCGACCAGGCCTGCCTGTACGAGAATCGCCATATGCTTGGAAACCGTCGACGGGGCCAACCCAAGCATCTCGATAATCTGGCATACGCAGAGTTCGCCGCTCCGTAGAAACATGAGGACCCGCACCCGCGATTCGTCTGCGAGCGCCTTGGTTATGTTGAGAAAATCACGCATTGTCAATACCTCATTTCGCCATTTATCGAAGTATATGCCCCCAACGGCACTTTGTCAAACAAGAACCGTGTGCGAGACTCGCGTGTGTCAGAAGGTCATTTCGCCGGCAGAGACTCCGGTAGGCTTTCGACGAACCCTCGTATCTCATCGCGCACCCTGCGATAGATGTTCAAGGCATCCTCTTCCGTCGCCGCGTTCTTGGCCAGTGCAGGCGGGTCATCGAAACCGACATGAACCACTTTGCTCTTGCCGGGGAAGAACGGGCAGTTCTCGTGCGCATGGCTGCACACGGTCACGACGTAGTCAAATGGAGTCTCCTTGACCTCGTTGATGTGCTTTGAACGGTGGTGCGAGATGTCGACACCGGCCTCGGCCATCACTTTCATGGCAATTGGGTCGAGACCATGTGTCTCGATTCCTGCAGAGTGTGCTTCTATTGCTCCGGTCCTGAGATGCTTTGCCCAGCCTTCGGCCATCTGGCTGCGGCACGAATTTCCGGTGCAAAGGAAAAGAATCTTCGTGGCTTCCGACATATTGCTAATCCTCTATGCGGTGCAGGACTTGAAGGCGCAATCCGTCCCTTTCAAATCCTGCAACCGGAGCCGCACCGGCAGTCGGAATCTTTAGATAGACAGTCGCTACACCGACTCGTCAATAATCCTAATCAGTGCCTCCTCGACTTCGCGAGCGACTCCCTGGAGTGACGGCGAATTGAACAGGGCGATAAGTTCGGTTGGTTTGAGCGTGCTGACCTTTACCTTCCCATGTTCTTCATAAACGCAGATGCGGCATGGCAAGGCATTGGCTATGGACATATTCGTCTCCAGCACAGCCTTGGCTTTGACTGGATTGCAGACCTCAAAAATCCGACATGCCGCATCGAAACTCACCCCTTTGGCTTTCATCCTCTCTTTGAGATCATGAACGGCAAGTACACCGAAGTTGTTGGCTTGCGCAGCGGCCTCAAGTCGCTTGCATACATCTTCGAGATTCTTCTCACTTTCCTTCACGTACAGCATACGAGTTCCTTTCCGGCCATCCGTCTCGGCGGTTGGCGTGTTTTGCCGGTGTGGGCCTATCTTTCAAAGTACTTTAGGTGCGGCAGAACCGACTTCTCCCAATTATCCGCATCGTTTCCGCTGCTCTCGCCACACTGAGAAGATGGAGAACAGGCAGGATTTCCTTGTGGCGTTCTTCCAGTTGGACAGCAAGCAGCACCTGACTCTCCAGTGAGCAACTGCGCACCCGCAAGGAGCCCCGCTTTGACGATGAGTTCGGCAGGAATAGCTTCATAAGTTTTGCCATCAACCGTTACCGTTCTGCATTGTGAGCCTCCGCAAGCAGAACCGCACACGCTCTGGCCACTCTCGGCCGAAAGCCACTTCTCGAGCGGCTCTTCACCGATCCAAATGCGATTTGATTCGAGCGGCCCTTTGAGGAACATGGCAGGACTGAGTGCCTCTTTCTCGAAGATGACATTTATGCCGAGTTCTTTGAGGGAGCGCTTGAGCTTCCCGACTGCGTTCCCTACCGCTGTTTCGGTCAAACCACAGCGATCACAGGTTTTGCCGCTTTCGTCCACGAGGCGCTGCCAACGAATCTTCAGTACTTTCATCGTTTCCTTTTCGCTCGAGTCGTTCGCCCGAAACTCCGCGCAACCGGTCAGCAGTCCGATGCAAACGATCATTCCGATGTATCGTTTCATCTTTCTTTCCATCTTGTCTCCTCTCGGGCGGAATTTGACAACCGCCAGTCTTGTGAGCTACGTGCGGTCAGTTAGCCAGCCTCGGACGAGGCGGAAGGGATTTTCGGCTTAGTCGACAATTGCCTTCCTCCACCAAGTAACCGCAGTCCATTGAAGATAACAAGTAGCGACGCTCCCATGTCCGCAGCGATGGCCATCCACAGGGTTGCGAGGCCGCTCAAGGCAAGAACAATGAACAACAGTTTCAGGCCTAGCGCGAACACGATGTTCTGCTGAATGACCGCAAGCGTGCGGCGCGAATGCCGGACCAGCCAGGGGATCTTGCTCAGGTCGTCAGACATTAGAGCGATGTCCGCCGTTTCGATGGCGGCATCGGTACCGGCCGCACCCATGGCGATTGCCAAGTTGGCCGCCGCCATAGCCGGAGCATCATTTACGCCGTCGCCGACCATGGCAACGCGCCCGTACTGACGCGTCAGGGACTCGACGGCCTGCACTTTGTCTTCAGGCAGCAATTCGGCCCGGAACTCGTCCACGCCGCAGGCATCGGCCACAGCCCGCGCCGTACCCTCGTTGTCTCCCGTTAGCATAATGGTCCGCTCAATACCCGCTGCCTTCAAGTCGCGTAAGGCTGCAAGGCTTTCGGGCCTCAATGCGTCACCGACGCTGAGCATGCCACAGACATGATGGTCGTTCCCGACAATAACCACCGAATGACCCGCATCCTCCAGGGTCAGCGCCTTCTCATGCATCTCAGGGGATTCTGCCCCTTTTTCGTGAAGCATCCGGTGACTGCCCAGCCAGAACAGACGGCCTTCAATGTACCCTTCAGCACCCTTTCCTTTGATCGATTGAAAACCATCGACGGTCAGTGGCTTCAGATTTCGCTCCATCGCCTTGCGCACAATAGCCCGCGCCAGTGGATGGTCGCTCAATGTTTCCAGCGATGCCGCCCGCTGCAGCAATTCATCTTCAGAATGGTCATTCAACGGGATAATCCGCTGCACTTCCGGTTGTCCCCGTGTTAGAGTTCCCGTCTTGTCGAATGCGATCACCCTGAGCCGCGCAGGGGCTTCCAAGTACATTCCGCCCTTGATAAGCACACCCGCACGTGCCGCCGCGCTTAATCCGGCGACAATGCTGACAGGCGTAGAGATGACGAGCGCACAGGGACACGCGATAACCAAGATGACGAGGGCTTCGTAAATCCATTTATCCCACGCGCCTCCCAAGAGAAGCGGGGGGACGAGTGCTATGGCCAACGCCAGAACCATCATGGCAGGCGTGTAGTACCGTGCAAACTTCTCGACCCACTGCTCCGTGGATGCACGCCGGGACTGGGCCTCCTCGACCATGCGGATGATTCGGGCCAGTGTTGTGTCCGTTGCTGCTTTGGTTGTCCTGAACTCGAAGGCTCCGTCCTCGTTGATGGTTCCCGCGAAAACTTCCTGGCCCAAATTCTTTGAGACAGGCATAGATTCCCCCGTGATGGGGGCCTGATTGACGGAAGTGGAGCCCTTTGTTAGGACTCCGTCGAGCGGAATCCGTTCGCCGGGCCGGACAACGACTGTCGCGCCCACCGGCACATCCTCCACGGGCTTCTCTTCGATGTCACCGTCTGTGGGGCAGATAATCCGCGCACGCGGAGGCGAGAGATTCAACAGAGCGCTGATGGCGCGCCGCGCCCGTTCCACACTCCACGATTCCAGCAAGAGCGCGATGGAAAACAAGAACGTTACCGTGGCTGCCTCGAACCACTCGCCAATCGCCATGGCTCCCAAGGCAGCCACCGTCATCAGAAGGTTCATATCCGGTCGCATCCGCCGCGCCGAAGCGACTGCCTTGGGAAAAATGAACCACCCGCCCATTATGGCCGCCGCGACATAAGATGCAATGGACACCAGAGGAAAACGATGGTCCCCGCCTTCACCGGTAACAAAAGCGTCTGTCAACCCGTGCGTTGCTGCGTGAATCAGGAACCCAAACACACAGGCGATGCCGCTCGCTACGGCCATAGCCATCCTGCCATGGCGCTGCCAGAAACCAGCCGCGCCGGACTGTTTGGGTATTTGTTGCCCCCAGGGAACCGCCTGCATACCCGTCCGAGCGACTGCCTGGACGATCGCGTCTTCGGGAACGCCTTCTTCCGGCAGGTCCACTGTCATCTTGCCGTTGATCAAATCGAACTTGACATTGCCATCCGCGCCCAACAACGGACACACCTCGCACTTGAGCGCTGCTACCTCCTCGGCGCAGTCCATTCCTCGAATCCTATAGGTCCGCTGTCTCATGGGCCTTTCCTTTCAGCAAGCATTATACAGATACCCGTTTTGTTTCTGTTGGATTCACCGATGTCTCCATTCGTAGACAGACCAGACGGTAAATCCCAGACAGCCTAGCCAGAGCGGCAAAAAGACAATCGGGATATGCACGTAACCTGCGGTGGCGATCCTGTACCGCGCCCATACGACGCCAAGACCAAGCGATATCACCGTGATTCCACCGCACCACAACGCCATTCTACGGGCGGCACGCTGGCGTTCTTGGTCCTTGCTCAATCGCGTCTTGGGCTTTGTGTTCGTTGTCGAGTTTCCGTGAGGCAGTCGCATAGTCTTACCTCCACGGCTGCTTCCTTCTTGATATAAGCAGCGCGCATTCGGTTATCAGTCAGCTATCACCTCTGCATGTTCCAAATGCTCCTTGTCTGCGTCGTCCGCTAGACGGTCATCCTTGCGGTGCCAGAGGCGGTAGAGCGCCGGTAACACGATTAGCGTAAGCAATGTCGAAGAAATAATTCCTCCGATTACGACGGTAGCCAGCGGCTTCTGGACCTCGGCGCCCGTTCCCACGGACATGGCCATGGGCACGAAGCCGAGCGAAGCCACGAGGGCGGTCATCATGACCGGCCGCAGGCGCGTGAGCGATCCCTGCAAGATCGCGTCCTCCAGTCCCACGCCCTTCATGCGAAGGTGGTTGATGTACGTCACCATGACCAGACCGTTGAGTACGGCCACGCCGGACAAAGCGATGAACCCCACTGCCGCGGAAATGGAAAAGGGGATACCCCGCAACCAAAGTGCCGCGATACCGCCCGTCAACGCAAGCGGCACGCCGCTGAAGACCAGTATGGCGTACTTCGTCGAGTTGAATGTTGTAAACAAGAACAGGAAGATCATAAAGAAGCAGAATGGCACCACGATCATCAGCCTCTCGCGAGCCGCCAGCAGGTTTTCGTATTGTCCGCCCCAGACGAGCCAAGTGCCCGGCGTTAGCTTGACCTCCGAATCGATGCGTTTGCGCACTTCCGCTACGAAGGAACCTAGGTCTCGCCCGCGCACATTGGCCTGCACCACGAGCCGACGCTTGCCGTCTTCTCGGTTGATCTGGCCAAGTCCCTCCGTAAGCGACAGAGTGGCGATGGAACCGAGCGAAATCGTTCCTTGGAGCGTGCTGCCTGCTGGGTCTCGGCCCATGACTCCCTGTGGTTCGGCAGGCATGCCCTCTGAACGCGGCAAGGGAACCGGTAGCTGTTCCAGCGCATTGAGATTCGAGCGAAGCTCCTCCGGCAACCGTACGACGATGTCGAACCGGCGGTCTCCCTCAAAGACCAGCCCCGCTTCGCGTCCGCCGACCGCTGTGGCGACGATGTCTTGCACGTCGGCCACATTCAGCCCATGCCGCGCCGTTGCCTTCCGGTTAATGTCGATGCTTAAGGATGGGAAACCCTCGGTCTGTCCGGCCTTCACGTCGGCAGCGCCAGGAACGCTTTGTACGATCTGGATAACCTGTTGCACGATGGGCGCGATCCCCTCGAAATCGTCACCGAACACCTTTATGGCCAGATCGCCACGTACGCCCGCTACGAGTTCGTTAATTCGCAGTTCGATGGGCTGGCTATACTCGAAAAGGTTACCGGGAATTGTGGCGACCGTCTTGCGGATCTTGTCCACGAGGTCGGCCTTGGACATATTTGGGTCGGGCCACTGCTCGCGCGGCTTGAGGATCACGTATCCGTCGGAGATGTTTGGCGGCATGGGGTCGAAGGCCACTTCCGCGGTGCCGGTCTTGGAATACATCAGGGCGACTTCGGGCAACGCGGAGACAGCTTTCTCCACATTGAACTGCATCGCCTGCGACTGGGTGAGCGACGTGCTCGGGATGCGCAGCGATTGAAGGCTCATGTTGCCCTCGTCGAGCTTGGGCACGAACTCCTGGCCCAGCCGCGTGAAGAGCATCAGCGACCCCGCAAAGATGATGACAGACGCCAGCATAACGGCCCAACGCAACTTGAGCGTCCAACGGAGCGCGGGGGCGTACAGCCACTTGAGTCCCGAAACGATCCAGCTTTCCTTCTCTTTGACCTGGCCGGTGATGAAAATGGCGACCATGGCCGGCACAAAGGTCAGCGAAAGAACAAAGGCGCCCACCAACGCACAGATGACCGTTAGCGCCATCGGGTGGAACATCTTGCCCTCGACGCCCGTGAGCGCCAAGATTGGCAAATACACCGTGATGATGATCGCCTGGCCGGCCACGGAGGGCTGAATCATTTGCTTGGTGGCGGTGAAGACCTCGTGAAGCCGTTCCTTGCGGGTTAGCGTGCGTCCAAGATCGCGTTGCTTTTCCGCCATCATGCGGAGGCAGTTCTCGACAATGATCACGGCGCCATCGACGATCAGGCCGAAGTCTATGGCGCCCAAGCTCATCAGGTTACCGCTAATCCCCAGCCGTGTCATGCCGAAAGCGGTCATGAGCATGGCCAGCGGAATGGCCATAGCCGTTATGATGGCCGCACGCACGTTGCCCAGTAGCGCGAGTAGCACAACAATGACCAGAATGGCCCCCATGGACAGACTGTGTCCAACCGTATTGATCGTTTTGTCCACGAGTTCCGTGCGTACCAACACCGGGCGCAACCGGATGTCCGGCGGCAGACTCGACTGGATACCGTTGACTTTTTCGGTCACACTGGCCGCTACCGTGCGGCTATTGCCGCCGAGCAGCATCAGCACGGTTCCGACCACTACTTCCCGCCCGTTCTGGCTGGCAGCGCCTGTGCGCAGTTCCTTGCCCATGCCCACGGAAGCCACGTCCCGCACGTAAAACGGCGTACCGTCCTTCGATCCCAGCACGATGGCCCCGATGTCGTCGGAAGTGCGTACGCGCCCGTCGGCGCGCACGTTGAGGGCCTCGCCCTGGTGCTCGATGAAACCCGCCCCGGTACTGGCGTTGTTGCGTTCCAGGGCTTCGACAAGGTCACTCATCGTGAGTCCATAGGAGACCAGCTTCATCGGGTCGGGTTGCACGAGATACTGTTTCTCATAGCCGCCGATAGTATCTACGCCGGCCACATCCTTGACGGTCCGGAGTTGCGGCTTAACCAACCAGTCCTGCAGTGTGCGCAGATAGGCCGCCAGTTCAACCTCCGTCTTGAGGCGTTCGCCTTCGGGCGTCAGATAGGAACCGTCGCTCTGCCAGCCCGACGGACCGTCCGTGATGGCGCTGCCCTTGCCGTCGGGATGCTCATACTCGATGACATAGACGTAGACTTCCCCGAGACCCGTGGTGATGGGTCCCATGCGTGGCTCGGCGCCGGAAGGCAGGCTCTCGCGCGCTTCGGCCAGACGCTCCATGACCTGCTGACGGGCAAAGTAGATATCCACCTCATCTTCGAAGATGGCTTCGACTTGCGAGAACCCATTGCGCGTCAGCGAGCGCGTTGACCGGAGGCCGGGAATGCCGGCCAGCGCGGTTTCGATGGGGAAGGCAATCTGTTTTTCGACCTCGCCCGGCGATAACGCCGGGTAGAGCGTGGTTATCTGGACTATCTTGTTGCTGATGTCTGGCACGGCATCAATGGGCAGTCGCAAAAGGGAAAAGAATCCAAGCACGGCCGCGCCCGCTGTCAGTATCAGCACCAACCAGCGATGCTGAATGCTCAATTTGATCACATGACTAAGCATGAATAGATGTCTCCTGGTGAGAGTCTTCGTTTTTCTAGTGGCCGCTGCACGTTTTGCCTTCCATGATTCCCTTGGCGATCTCCGCTTTGATGACGAAGGCGCCCTCCACCACGATACGCGCCCCTTGCTCCAGGCCTTTCACGATTTCGACATGCGTGTCGTTACTGCTTCCCACGGTCACAGGCGCGGGCACGAACCCCTTGTCGGTTTGGACGAAGACACACGTGGCTCCTTCGAATGTCTGCAAGGCGGTCTTCGGCGCCACGACGGGAACAGTCTTTGTCGTTTTGGTGGACACAAACCCAGTCACGAATTGTCCGGGCCGCCATTGGCTCGTCTCATTCGGAAGCACAACGCGCGCAATGGCAGTGCGGGTCTCTTCGCCCACAATCGGACCCATGTAGTCAACGGTAGCGTCGACCCCGTCGGATGGATTTTCCCCCGCGCTTATGAGTACCTGCTGGCCCTTCCGAATGGAAGGGATATCCTTCTGGTACACGCTGAGATTTACCCAAACGGTAGTCAAGTCCGCTATCGTGAAGCAGGGTCCGTCGTCCTTGAGCGATTCACCGAGCGTGATATGCTTCTCAATCACAGAACCATCAAATGGCGCGGTGATTTCGTACCGGGTGTAGGAAATGTGTGATTGGCCCGGAATCCCTTTTAGATACTCTTCCGAGAAGCCCACGGCGTGCAATTGTTGTTCGGCGCTCCTCACGCTAATGGCTGCTTCCGCCATGGCCTGCTTCGCGGACAGATAGTCCTGTTCGGCGGAAATCTTCTTTTCCCAAAGGCCTTTTTCTCGCTCGAAGGTTGCCCTGGCCAGAGACTCGCGCTCTTTGGCGGAAAGGTATTCGGCCTTAATCGTGGCCAGTTCACGACTCTCCAGTACCGCCATGACTTGGCCCGCTTTCACCTCATCGCCAACAGTTGCCAGGGATTCCCGAACAACGCCCGCCACGCGCGGAACCACATGCGCAACGCGATCAGCGTTGAGCCTCACTTCACCGGGCAAGGCCAACTGAACCGAAATCTCTCCCGGTCCTGCTTCAACGACTTGGACGTTGTTGGCCTTGATTTGTTCTTCGGAGAGAACGGCTATATCCGCCTCCTCACCGTGGCCGTGGCCATCGTCTGCGGAGTGGCCCCCTTCGGCCTTGTCCGTCTCCTCGCCGTGGCCCTTGTTACAGAGCTTGCATTCTGCTTCCGGGACTCCGTGCTCCTCACACATTGGGCCCTTCGAGCCGTGGTTGTGGCCGTCGTCTGCGGAGTGGCCATCTTCGGTTTTGTCAGCGTCCGGTGAAGCATGATTGTGGCCGTCCTCGGCGGAGTGACCCTCCTTGGCCTTATCGGCCTCCTGTGCGCCATGGTTGTGGCCATCCTCGGCGGAATGACCTCCTTCGGCTTTATCCGCCGCTTGGGGGACAGGTTGGATTTCATCGGCGTGGGGTTTCGCTGAAGCAGCGACGTGGCCTTCGTACAACCAGACGGTCATGCTTCCCACAAGGACTACTGCCGCAAGAAGGGCAAATCCAATCTTGTATCGCATGGTTACTTCTCCTCTTTTTGGGGTGACTTCAGTTCTTCATTGCTCCACAAGGGATCACCGGTGATACGCTCAATCTCGGCGGCGCTCTGGTGGTATGTTGCCAAGGCATCCAGATACTGTTGCCTTGCTTGAAACAGGGTTCGTTGGGCGTCCAGAACGTCTAGATATCCAAACTTGCCCTGAAGGTAGGCTTCATTGATGGATGCAAACGTCTGCGTGGCCGCGGGCAGGATGCTCTCGTTGAGCGACGTGATGGCCGTGCGAGCAGCGGAAAGACTCTGATACGACTCCGTGAGGGTCGCATGGACCTGAACATCCGTGGCCCGCCTTTCCTCGCCAGCCTTTGCCATCAAATGCTCGGCCTCCTTGATGGACCCTTGATTGCGGTTGAAAAGTGGAAGCGGCACGGAGAATCCCAACACTACCGAGTTGTCCCAGTTGCCATCTGAGCGGCTGCTTTCACTTGAGCGGGAGAGTCCATCCGAACCGAAGCCAAATCCGCGAACATCTGAATCCGGCATGCCCGTCGAACGGAAACCGGCGTACACCGTAAGGTCGGGAACCGCCTTGGACCTCTCGACCGAAATAGCCGTCTGCCGTTTCTCGAGTTCCGCGCGCCAACGGGCCAAGTCGGGGTTCTTGTCCGTTCGCTTGACCAAGTCATCCAACATGGGAATAGTACGAACGATATCCAGGTCACCTTCGGCGCGCTCGAAATTTGCCTCTTTGTCTCCCCATAGCGCCGCGAGCCGGGCTCGCGCGGAATCGAGCCCGCGTTTAGAGCTCTCAGCCTGTACGCGCGCCACCGACAGCGCCGTCTCGGCCTTCGTTGCCTCCAATGGCGAGACGCGTCCCGCATTGACTCGCGCCGATACGGTCTGCAGGACTTGTTCCGCAAGCTGGACCAGTTCGTCGTCCAACGCCACACGTTGCTGCGCAACGAGGACTTCTACAAACCCCTGGGCCACCTTCTTGAGTATGTCGGCCCGCGCCACTTCATAGTCCCAGGCGACCACGTCTCGGTCGCGGGCGGCCAGATGCATTCGTTTGGCGCGCTTGCCGCCCAGTTCTATGAGTTGTGAGAGCGAAACGGTGAACTGCGCCTCCGAGAATCCGCCTCGAGCCCCGCTTTCGGATTCCCGGTCCATCTGCGTGGTCAGACCATTGGCGGACCAACCAGTGGTGCGGCGTACGGTACGCGTTCCCGGACCACGCCCCAAGCGGACGTCTTCGGCCTCAATCGTCAACTCGGGATTCGGACGAAGCCGGGCTTGAAGCTGCCGGGCTTCCGCGGCACGGATGTCCCAGGAAAAGGCGGCCAGATTCGGATTCCGCTCCAGTGTCAAGGCAATCGCATCGGCCAAGGTTAGAACGCCGATACGCATATCCACCGGTGCGGTGGAGGCTGAGTCGGTGACTGCGGCGTCCGTTTCTTCGCTCAAGGCCGGCAAAACCGTACTCATGCTCGCCACGCCTATGGCTAGGTATGCGAACGAAATGCGTGATAAAACGTATCTGCGAAGCATGTCGCTTGTTCCTTTCTTAAGGTTTGCGTTGTTCATTCTGGTAGATAGGTTCGCGGTGGACATGGCCTTTGTGACGACTAACGAGCCTATACCCGACGACCGGACCTCTTTCTTCAGCCTGTTCCAGCGCAATTGCCTTGTCCAGACTCTCTATGGCCTGTGCGATTCGCGTACGGGTTTGTGAGGCATTGTCTTTCCACATGTCATCCAAGAACGACAAGGTCTCCTTGCGTTGCCTATTAAGTGTTCTCTTCACTTCCTTGCCGTGTTTGGTCCTCTGGCTGTCTGATTCGCTGTGCTGTGACTCGGTCTCCTGCAAAGCATACAGTGCTTGCGCCATAGCACCCTTGATGGCTGCGTCCCACTGATCGCGTAACGCACGCGCTTGCCGTGGGAGCTGAGCTTTGAGAGATTTCGCTTCATCCTTCAAACGCCACAGCGCCACACTGTTCTTCGTGTCTGTTTCCTGCGGGGACTGCTGTGCGATACGGGTCGCGGATGCCTGAATCTGGTCGAGCGCAAACTCGATGGATGCTCTCTGTCGCTTGATCTCCGCATCGGCTGTTGCCGTCAGGGTTTGTGCCTCTCGACGATAGACTTCGCGAACGGCCTCGTGTCCCGAATGAGCGCACTCCGGGACGGAGACATTGCTGGATACAAACGTCATGGCGAACGCGGACAAGACGCAGTCACTACTTGCAGAACTGGCTGAGGCGGTAGTCGGCGAGAATGATAGCAGAGCGCCGATCAGAGCGGCGGCGAGCGAACTCATCGCCCATCCGACGCCTTTTCTTTCTGTGAGGGATGGATGTTTCATGGCTCTTCTCCTTGTCTCCAAAAATTCGTTGTCGATGTGCCTGGTTGACAGGCGTGAATTGATGGTAAAACGATGCCAGAGAATGCTGCCGCCATGACATAAACGTGAGTCGGGAAACAGGATTTCTGACAGATGCACGGCTAGCGTGCGGGGAGGGGAGAAGGAGAAATCAGATCCGGAGGATGGTAGTGGATACCGCGATCAATGTGTTATCGGCGTGTCCACCCGACTGAAAAGAAACTGCGGGAAGGAGGTCCGACGCGACTGTCGAGCCTATGTTCGCTGGTAGGACCGAGGTCAAAACCTTGAACGTGCCGGAGTGCCTTGCTGGTGTTGCCGAAGACACCATCGTCCCACTGAGGGGGATATCCAGACACGAACCACATCCGGCGGAATCGGCGTTCCTGTCGGCTGGTGATTCCGTTCTACCCGCAGGCAGGTCCGGACAGGATGTGCAATCTCCAGCCTGCGCCAACTCTATTGCGGTGTGGTCGCGCGCGATACAGAGCACGGTACCTGACACACCCATGACCATCGTGAGAACGACGGCCAATATGCTCAGGCCCGAAAACAATACTCTGTTCAATCGCGAAAACATGCAAATCAACCTTTCACGCATCTTAATTCTACACTGTTCGTTAACCCTTTTCAAACGACCCATATTCCCGCAGCGTTTCAGAATCGTCAATATCAGCGTCACGGAGGATCGAATTCATTGCGTCTCGGACATGGCCTTTGCGGCACGCAGTCGTTTGTAAGCCTCCGTGGAAAGCCAGCCCGTAACCACGCGTTGGAATGACTTGTCGTTCATGAAGCGCGCGAAGATGTCTTCGTTCTGGTCCATGCGTTCCACGAACAGGGTTTCGAGCAGGTTCTTGAACACCAGTTCAAACTTGTCGCCGGGGTTCACCGCCGCCGCCTGCTTGAGCGCCTCATCGGCAATCGCGGCCTCGACGATTTGGTCAAAGAATAACTGATCCGCTTGATTGAAATCGGTGCCAAACCGTTCGTTGACAATATCAATCAGGCGCGACAAGGGGACCGCCTCTTCACGCACCATTCCACTACCCACTTCGGTCGGGCCGTCCAGCGGTTTCGCGATGCCGTCCTTGAGACTGATAGAGCCTTCGCTGATCTTCTGAAGCCGGTAGTATTCCAGCCGTACTTCGTCGTCGAAGTCATAGCCTGGTCCCGTGGCGCGTCGCGGCAGTTTTGCCGCAAGGTGCCGGAGGAACACATAGAGTCGTTCAAGGTCAGAGTCCTGATACGGAATGACCTGGCTCAGAAAACCGTAGAGGTTCCGGAATGCTTGCGTTTTACCGCGCCAGAGTTCCGCCTCATCCTCGTCCTCTTGCTGCAGATGCTGGAACCGTTCGACGGCCGGATCGAGCGCCGCATTCATCGCCTCGTGGTCGGCGGGGCTTTGGCGCTGCCTGGGTTTGAAGTATATCCCGCAAAATCGCTGGACCTCCTCGGCAAGATAGATGCCGGAAGCATCCAGTTCTCCCTTGATTTGGTACATTCGCGCCGGGTCTACCTGCTCGCCCATCTCCGCGCCTTCATAATAGACCTTGAACGCCTCGCGGATCTCTTCGGGGTCGTTTACGAAATCGAGGATGAATGTATCTTCCTTTAGCGGATGAGTCCGGTTCAGCCGTGACAACGTCTGCACCGCCTGGAGTCCTGCAAGGCGTTTGTCCACGTACATCGTGTGCAATAAGGGCTGATCGAACCCGGTCTGGTACTTTTCGGCAACTAAGAGGACCTGATACTCGGCCGTGCCGAACCTCTCCGGAAGTTCCTTTTCCCTGATTCCGTCATTCATCCCTGCTTCCGTATACGTGACATCGGGCAGTTTGTCGTCCTGGACGGCTCCGGAAAAGGCCACCAGCGTCTTGATGGGATAGGCTCTCTGCCGGATATAGTGGTCAAAGGATTGCTTGTAGCGCACCGCTTCCAAGCGCGATCCCGTCACCACCATCGCCTTTGCCCTGCCGCCGATTTTGTGGCGCGTCACGGCATGGAAGTGCTCCACCATGACTTCGGTTTTTTGCGCGATGTTGTGGGGGTGCAGTTTAAGAAACCGCGCCAGCGCCTTGGCCGCCTTCTTGCGTTCGACATTCGGATCATCTTCGCATGCCTTCAGCAGCCTGAAGTAGGTCGCGTACGAGGTGTAGTTTTTCAGCACGTCAAGGATGAAGCCCTCTTTGATGGCCTGCCGCATCGTGTAGCGATGGAAGGGGGTTCCGTGTCGCCCGAACACGGCCAAGGTCTTGTGCTTGGGCGTTGCCGTAAACGCGAAGAAGCTGATATTGGCCTGACGCCCGCGCTTGGCCATGCTGCGGAACAGCTTCTCCAAATGCTCCTGTCCCTCTTCAGCGGCCTTGCGTTTGGCCGCCTCGCGCAGGGCTTCGCCGCCCAAGACTTCCTTGAGGTCGGTCGCGGATTCGCCGCCCTGCGAGCTGTGCGCCTCGTCGATGATCACAGCGCAACGCCGCGTCGGCAGCGCGCCCGTGCCATCCTCGCCCCGTTCCTCGGCCATCTTGAGCAATTGGCGTGAAACAAACGGAAACTTCTGCAACGTCGTGATGATAACGGGCACGGCGTTTTCCAGCGCTTCGGCCAGTTGGCGTGACCGTTCATCAATCTTCTGTACCACGCCCCTCTTGTGCTCAAACTGGTAGATCGTGTCCTGCAATTGCTTGTCCAGGACGACCCGGTCGGTGATGACTATCACCGAATCAAATACGCGATGGTTCCCGGCGTCATGCAACGACGCCAGCCGATGGGCGACCCAGCCGATAGTATTGCTCTTCCCGCTGCCCGCGGAATGCTCTATGAGGTAATTGTTGCCCACGCCCTCACGCCGCGCCGCATCCACCAGTGTTCGTACCGCCTGAAGCTGGTGGTATCGCGGGAAGATCATGGTCTCTTTCTTGACCTTCCGCCCATCGTCGGTCCGCTTTTCCTCGACTTGCAGGTGAAGAAATCGGGCCAGCATGTCCAGCAAGCTGTCGCGCTGGAGGACCTCTTCCCACAAGTATCCCGTGCGGTAAGTGCGGCCGTTGGGGTCGGGCGGGTTACCCGCGCCGCCATCACACCCCTTGTTGAAGGGCAAAAAGTGCGTCGCGGTTCCGGCCAAGCGCGTGGTCATGAACACGGCCTCGGTGTCCACCGCGAAATGCACCAGCGTCCGCCGCCTAAACTCGAAAATCGGCTCGCGCGGATCGCGGTCATGCCGGTACTGCCACAGGGCGTTTTCTACGGTCTGCCCCGTGAGCGGGTTCTTCAGTTCCGCCGTGGCGATTGGAATGCCGTTCAAGCTCAGGGCGACGTCGAGGGAGTGCTCGGAGCGCGGCGAGAAACGCAACTGCCTAGTAATCCCAACCCGGTTCGCGGCATACCGTTCCTCCAACTCCGGGTTCAGTTCATGCGCGGCTTTAAAAAATGCAACGCGCAACGTCCGCCCATAGCACTTGAACCCGTGCCGCAGCGTGGCCAACGACCCATTCGTGTCCATCCACTTGCACAGGTCCGCAAGCACCTGTTCCCCGGTGGCCGCCCCGTGCAATGCCTCCAGCTTCGCCCATTCCCTTGGCTGCGTTTCCCGGATGAATGTCAAGGCCGTCTCGGGAAATATCGCTCGCTCCCTGTCAAAGCCTTCCGGCGGCACACTGACGTAGCCATGCGACAACAAGCATGACTCGATGACCGTCTCGAACGCTTTCTCGCTGGTTTGGCTCATGAAGTGGCTCCGCTCAGAAGCATCTGTGCGTTTCCCGTGCGCCGTTCGAGTAGGAAACGAGCGCGCTCGATGCGAAGCATCTCGAAAGGAGTGATGCAGCGAACGCCCAGGCCGATGCATACGTTCGGAATCTTCACCTTGCGCGCTGATGGCGAAGGAACCTCATGCGTTACCACCGTATGCCCGTGCGCCAGCGCATGGGCCACGAGGTAGTAATCGGCCACCTGCAAGAACGTGTTTACGGCAGCGGGATCGTAGTGCTGCTGGGTAACCCAGTTGCTCACGCGGCCAAGGGTTGTCAGAAGCGCCGCATCGGCAGGCAAGAAGAATTCCACGCCGTGCAGAGTTGCCCATTCGGCCAATTCGTCCTCGCCTGCCTCAATCTCGTCGCCTACTTTTTCGATGCTGAACACATTGCCGTTCCGGTTCTCCACTTCGAGCCATTCCCAAAACGCCGGACAGAAATCGAGACCGTAATGCAGATTCTTCGCCTGGATGAATACGTTGGCATCAAGGAGGTAAGCCATCAGGCGTATACCCCCACGTTGCGGCCCATCTCGTTAAACGTCTCCACCTTCGCCACGCCCAGCATTTGAAACGCGTCGCGATACAGCGTGTGGCCTTCCAGCGTGCTCACGACGAGCGCGCGGGCAAAGCGTTTGCTGACCCGGGCCGCCTGTGTGAGGTAGAAATCGCCGCCGCCGCTGCTCTTCGACATGACGGCGCGCAGCCGCGCGATCTCCTCGCTATATGCCTCCTGGAACTCGGGGCGCGTGATTCCTCCGGCATCGAAAACCCGCCGCAGGACGACCAGCGTGCTCACCTTGAAACGGCGCGCCAAGCGCCTGACCTCGGCGTCGAGTTCCTCATCCCGGCGGAATTCGTCACGAACCAATTGCAGGGGCGCGAGCAATTCCGCCGCGACGCGGTTGCACCACGCTTCCACCGCATGATCGGGAACGGCATACGCCCCCGCGTCCGACAAAGCGGATTGGCCAATCCAGATGTGCGCCAGTTCATGCGCAAGCGTGAACATCTGCGCCGCCTTGGTGTCTTTTCCATTGATAAAGACCAGCGGCGCCAACGGATCGGCCAGCGCAAAGCCCCGGAACTCTTCCGGATCGAGCGGGCGGTGCGTATTGTTGCGGACTACGCCGCTGCACATCACGAGCACGCCCAGTTCGTCCGCCTGTTCGATGAAACGGCGCAAGGCGTCCGTCCAGGTCGGACAGGACCGCCGCGCCTCCAGATCAAATCCCAGCGCGGTCCGCATGGCGTTTGCCACGGATTCCACGGAATCGGCGGTGCTGACGGACCCCACAAAGGCGCGCGGCGCTTCGCCCGTGACCCGCGCGAATTCCTGGTACCACGCCTGACGTTGCTGGCAGGCGTACACCGTTTCCAGCAGGTGTGGGCTGGGCTGCGCCATGGGCCGGTCGCCCAAGGTCCGGAAATCCGGAATCGGCAATGCCTCCTCCGGCGGGGCAGACAGAAACAGATAACCAACCGGCGTATAGGTCGCCTTGGCGAGCGCCTCCACCTGCTTCAACGTCGGAAGCGTCTCGCCGCGTTCCCACGCGTCGAACTTCGGGAAATGCTCGGCGAAATACGTGTCCGGCCTTCCCGAGCGCTCACGCGCCCAGCGAAGCATCCGCGCCGCTATGTTGACTCGATTCTGTTCCATCACACCATGTTCATTTTTCTTCTGCCCCGGCTCCATGCCAAGGCGGGAATACTATCTCGCAGATTGTTTAGTTTACATCAACTTACCTGAATCCGCCGAATCTATCTGCCCCGTCACCGCCGCCGCGATCAGCGCCGCACGTCGCTCCTTCAACAACGCTACCGTCCGTTCCGTGGCGGAACGCAACGCGTCCAGCTTGCCGGTCTCGCGCTCGATGTGCGCGACGATGGCTTCCTGGTCTTGCTTCGGAGGCGCAGGCAACCAGAATCCGAGAAAATCTTCCGAATATAGCCGCAAGAAACCAGAGCTTCCTGTTCCAAGTCCTTTTGACGCAGTACGAAAAACGGTTTGTAGCAATGATGTCTTGAAAAGAAGCGTGAAGTATTCAGGGTATGCATCTTCTGATACCTTGAATACGGCATAGTCGGGACTCACCAGACCATCTTGAGGGGCTATCGCTACAAGGCCGCTGCTGGCGCGCATTCGGTTGATCACGATCTCACGGGTAGAGCACTTCTTGTATCCAATAAGTTCTTCGGAACGCGTTGTCTTCTCGGACACATCATTATGTGGAACCAATCCGAGTTCCATCCTCAACGAAAGTAATTCCTCGTCGCCGGTTTCCGAGCGTTCATCGCGTTCAGTGAAGAGCCACTTCGCACGTTTTGTTTCCCAATGCTTCGGGATTTGTCCGAGCCAGGGGAGGCCGGAATCGCGAAGGGGGGCGTTGGGGTTCAGGCCGCGGGTGACGGCGCGGGTGATGAGCGCGCGGCGTTTCTCCGCCAACAGTTCGAGCACCCGTTCCTTCGCCGCCACCAACGCATCCAGCCGCCCCGTCTCCCGGTCCAGATAATCCGCAATCGCATGTTGCATCTCAACTGACGGCACAGGCAGGACCATCAAGCCGATGGCGTTCTTTGGAATCCCGAAACGTGTAACCCCATTCGCCGCCAACTCAAGTTGCACACGGATGGGCTTGGCCTGCAGACAGCGGAAAAGGAATCTTCCATCAAGCACACCACTGCGCGGGCGCAGAATGGCAAGATGGTAGCCGCAAACCAAGTCATCATCGGTCTCAGTTACGAGGGCCGGAACGCCTATGTCGTCCCACGACTCAGAATCTTTTGTGATAACCACGTCCCCTACGCGGAGGTGGAATTTTTCAATCTCACCAGCGGTCGCGGTGCTCTGCATGAAGTCCATGCTGAGATTGATGTAGTCGTTGTTGTAGACGTCGGTGTAGTTGCACAAACGGACCGGCAGTTCGTCGTCTGACGGCACTTTGTCAACGTTGCTGACCGTATAGTCTGCGACAGCACGGAGGGGTTTTGCCTGCCAAGACCGGGGCAAAGCGGCGAGGCAAGAGGCTAGAGCGCTCATACTGCCACCTCCAATTTCGCCGGTCGGCTTGTACATATTGGTGAATTGCGCCACAAATACTTATTAAATAACGACTTACAACGCGTTTCTGCCTGTCTGCAACTTCGATTTGCAGACTTACAATGCGGCGTTGTAGACATGGAATTCGACGTTGCAGACTTACAATTCGGCGTTGCGCGTCTTCTCGCGCCTATCTCACGCCAAGCCGCGAAGCCGCCAAGGGAGTTCTTCATGGCTTCCCCCTTCGCGTTTTGCCGCTCTTGCGCGCGGTTGCCTTCTTCTTGACCGTCCTTTCGGTTTCCAGCTTTTCCGCCGAGTGGCGCAGGTCGTCCAGGTATCGCCTCTCCGCTTCGGCCTCGGCCGCGAGCCTGCGGCGCTCCGCAAAGGCGTCGTACTGGCCGGTTGCCCAGGCGAGGGCCTGTTCCCGGCTGACGGTTCCCGCGTTTTCCAGTACCGGAAGCTCCGTGTCGCGCAAGAACTTGTCGAGGAAGGTTTCCCAGTCGCGTATGCGAATGTCCTGGCGTCGGTGGGCGCGGAATTCGGCTTGGTCGAGGAACATAACCGTGATGCGGTTGAGCGTGTCAATTTCCTTTGCATCCAGGTAGTTCTTCGCGGTGCTCACGTCGCGTTTGAGCACATGGCCGCCTTTCCAGGCCATGAGGCCCATGTTGGGCTTGGCCGCATCGGCGCGGTCGCGGATGATCTCGGCGGCGGTCATGCCCGCGGCGGCGTAGTGCATCTTATTCTGCATGGCGGCGAAGAACCGCTGGGTCTCATGTTCGTCTTCGACATAGTCGCTGGCCAAGGCGAAGATATCGCGGATGCGCTGGTAGACGCGGGCCTCGCTGGCGCGAATCTCGCGAATGCGGGCAAGCAGTTCGTCGAAGTAGTCCGCCAATCCGCCGCCGCCTTTCAGGCGTTCATCGTCAATGGTGAAGCCCTTGACGAGATACTCGCGCAGATGTTCGGTGGCCCATTGCCGGAATTGCGTGCCCCGGGGCGAGCGCACGCGGTAGCCGACGGCAATGATCATGTCGAGGTTGTAGTACTCGACCATTCGCCTGACGCTGCGTTCACCCTCCTGGCGAACTGTCAAGTATTCCTTGACAGTTGCCTCCGGGGTAAGCTCGCCCTCCTCGTAAATGTTCTTGATATGGAGACTTACGTTTTGCTTCGTGGTCTCGAACAATTCAGCCAGAGCGGCTTGTGCCAGCCAGACGGTCTCGTCTTCCAGCAAAACCCGAATCCGATTCCGGCCGTCTTCGGTCCGGTAAACGACAATCTCCCCGCCCGGTGTTTCGTGTACATTGTTCATTGTGTCACCTGCCGGAGCAGCCGCATGATCTCGTCCTCGGCTCGTTTGAGGTCGGCATCAATCTCTTCGAGGGGACGGGGCGGCGTGTAGCGGTAGAAGTGGCGGTTGAAATTGATCTCATAGCCAATCTTGTCTTTGCTGCGATCCATCCAGGCGTCGGGGACATGTGGCAGCACTTCGCGGCGGAAATAGTCGTCAATGTTTTCCTTGAGCGGGACATTTTCGCAATCGCGGAGAGCCGAGTCGGGTTCGTACCCCTCGCCGCGCTTTCCTTTGAGCACGGGTTCGGCAACGGGATCGGATTGCGTGAATGTATCGCGGAAGAGCTTGTACTCCGGCTTCTTCCATGTGGACTTGCGTTCGTGCAACAGATCGAGGACACTGGCGTGGACGGTATTCCAATCCCTGAGCGGTCCGCGGCCCAGCGCCTTTTCGAGAGCGGCGATATCCCCGCGCAAATGCGGATAGGCCGCGAGGAATCGGGCCTTGGCTTCGGCGGTCATCTCGAACTGCAGCCGCAAAGGCCGCTCGACCGTGACGCGCGTGTACCCGAAATCCGCGTTGTCGAATATCTTCGTGGTCTCGGAAGCTTTGAACCGGCCATACTCTTTGACCGTAATGGCAATTTGGTCCGGTTCGCCGTCCTTGCCTTCGCCGATCTTGCGGCGCTTATCGCCCAGGCTCCGGCGCATGGGGACGTATCGCTCGCGCGCGTCGATCAATTGAATCTTGCCTTTGCGGCGTTTGTCCTTGCGGTTGGTGACGACCCAGATATACGTGCCGATGCCGGTGTTGTAGAACATCTGTTCCGGCAGGGCGATGATGGCTTCCATCCAATCATTCTCGATCACCCATTTACGGATGTCACTCTCTCCGGACCCCGCGCCGCCGGTGAACAGCGGCGAACCATTGAACACGATGGCCAGCCGGGAGCCGTGCTTGTGTTGGTCCGGCAAGACCGGTTCGAACTTGCTGATCATGTGCTGAAGGAACAACAACGCGCCGTCATTGACACGCGGCAGCCCCGCGCCAAACCGTCCGGCGAATCCGAGCTTCTCGTGTTCCCGTTCAATGTCCTTCTGCTGTTTCTTCCAATCCACGCCAAAGGGCGGATTGGCGATGAGGTAATCGAACCGCTGGCCTGCGAACTTGTCGTCGTCGAAGATATCGCCGTACTGAACGTTTTCGCCGCCGCCGTTGTGGTCCACCTGCTTCATGAGCATGTCGGAGGCGGCGGTGGCGTAGGCGCGCTTGTTGTAATCCTGGCCGTAGACATAGAGCCGCGCCGCCGAATGGTGTTCGCGCAGATAGTTTTGCGATTCGGCCAGCATGCCGCCCGTGCCGCATGCCGGGTCGAGCATTTTGCGGACGGTGCCGGGTGTTGCGAGAAGGGCGTCGTCGTTGATGAACAGGACGTTCACCATCAACCGGATGACTTCGCGCGGCGTGAAGTGATCGCCGGCGGTTTCGTTCGCCAATTCATTGAAACGGCGGATGAGGTTCTCGAAGATTAGCCCCATTGCCTCGTTTGGAACGCGATCCGGGTGCAGGTCGACCTCGCAGAACTTCGATACGACGAGGTAGAGGATATTGGCCTCGCGCATCTTCTCGATCTCGTTCGTGAACTCAAAATACTCGAAGATCCGGCGGACATTGGCCGAGAATCCGTTGATGTAGCTGACCAAGTGCTTGTCTATGTTGTCGGGGTCGCCTTTGAGCTTTTCAAAGGTGAGCGGCGAATGGTTATGAAAACGTTGGCCGGAGGCTTTGTTGAGCATTCTATCCAGGGCGTCATCGGTGAGTTTTCCGCCTTTGCGTTTCTCGACTTCGGCCAACACCTTTGCCTTCGTGGGCGCAAGCACGCAATCAAAACGGCGCAAAACGGTCATGGGCAGCATCACGCGTTCGTATTGCGGCGGACGATACGGTCCGCGCAACAGATCGGCGATCTGCCAAATCAAACTTGCATGGTCGTGGTGACCGGACATAGAACAACTCCCTGGCGCATCATGGTTTTTCCCAGAAGGGTGACGCGTTCGCCCAACGGCGGACTTCTTATCGTAATTCGCATTCTCAGACAACGTACTCATAATAGGGATTTAGCCTGGCTTTCAGCAAGTTTTGGCGTTTGTCGTGATGTAGACCCATGCCGCCACCGATGCGTTGCCGCGAAAGACCGGCGTTAGCACACGCCTGTAGAGGCTCGGTCCATCGGGATGGTATCCCTCAAGGTGGTCCAACCGAGGGAGCCGTTCCGCAGGGTCATCGAAGGTCATCAGTTCCCCGCGAATAAGCCCCCAACCGCGTCGCGTGCGGCCTTTGGCGCGCGGGTCGTAGGGTTGGGCCATTTTCGGCTCAAAGCGCGCCTGTGTGGCGGCGTCCGCAAGCGAATCGGCGGTGCCGTGGGCGAGGATGGACTCCGCGGGCACTTCGAGAGCAGGGTATGCGCCGAGGTCGTAGAGGCGCCCCCAAACGGTGGCCGGTTGGATGTCGATGGCGTTGCGGCAGAAACGGTCGTGGTTCGGAAAGCCGCGCTTTAAGGTTCCGTAGACGAACAGGGTTATGACTGGGCCGGGGCTGTCATTGCGGTTTGTGTTCTTCCTCGGGGTTTCCTTGGGATTCATGCGGGTACTCTCCGGGTACTTTCTGTTGCTTCGATGGAACTGCGGCGGCGTTCTTGGGCGACAAAGTCCACCGCGTGGAAGTCGGGATGGAAGATGTCCTCGCGGTGGAAACAAGCGAGGGTCATTGACGGCAGGGCGAAGTCTCTCCATCCGCGCAAATCGCCGAGGACGGCATCCAGGAAGCGGCCCTCAGAGGCATAGGCGATGACACGCAGCCCGCGATGTGCGCGCAGAACCAGCGGGCGGTTGCCGTGGAGAACGTAGGCGGTCTCCGGAGTACACAGGGAGGCAAAGACGGCGCTCAATTGGCCCCGTGCGGGGCGCAGGGCATCGGTAAACCGGGGCACCTCCAGGGTTCCGATGTCGGCGAACTTGTCGGCCAGGCGCAGGACCAATTCGCTGTCGACCTCGGCGTGGCGATAGAGCCGGTGTCGGCGGAACAGCCTGCTTGCGTTGTAGATGGTGCCGTTGAACGTGCCGAGCCAGTCGGCGGCGCGCAGGGGATGGTTGTTGGCGTTGTTGGCCTCGTCGCCGCACGTCCGGTGCCGCGTGTGCCCGAGAATGAGCGTGGTGCGGCCCGCGAAGCGTCCGTGGCTGCCTTCGACAGTGCCCAGAGCATCCGCGTAGCCCGGCTGGGCCAGAAGTTGTGTCGCCGGCATGGGCCGCTTGAAGAGTCGGTATTCACCGTCCTGGTCGACCACCGCCACGCCGCTGGCGTGCCGCCCCCGGACTTCACTGCGCATCAACAGGCCGGAGAAGAGTGTCTTGAGGACGGCGATTTCGGCATCGCTCCGCCGTTTCTTCCCGAGAATCAGTCCCGCTTGTCCGCACATGCTGCGATGCCTTTCTCGTCCGGCGCGAAACCGCGGAAGATGCCCGCGGAGTATTCGCGGTGATGCGTGCGGACCCATGCCGCCGTCCTGTCCATCCCCATAGCCTCGGCGATCCGCGCCACGGCGGGCCAGTCCAGCATGTTGCTGCGTCCATCGCGGCGGATGGCTTCGAGGTCGTCGAGCACCTGCGCTGGGATGACGACCGGTCCCGGATCTTCGAGCGTCATGCTCACTTCGGCATGGGCCACCTTGTCCGCGACGAACTCGACAAGGCCGTGCGTGGCCAGGGCGCTCAGGAAATCGGCGGCGCGCTGTTCCGCGTTACCGCCGCGCACGGGCGGCTTCTCCGGGAGCCGGGCCAACAGATCTTCCATATACTCGTCCGGCGTCTGCTGAGCCGTGAAGGGCGTTTGCGCGCACATCTGCTCGACGAGCGCAAGGCAATCCGGCCCCTCGATAAACTGGCCGGTCTCCGGGACCGGCCGCCCCTCCTTGTCCGTGGCGCGAATGATCATCTTCATCGGTGTCCCTCCGTTCAGCATGCGGTCGCATGCGGTTGGGTTTCTGTTTCCAGTGCGGTCTGCGGCCGGCCCTTCTTGAAGGCCGCGTCACCCGGCATGTTCGCCAGCAGGTGCTTACGCACCGCCTTGAACTCTTCGCCGATGAGATTCAGGCGAAGCAGGAAGACGCGGAAGTCATACTTGGCGCTCGCCGGATCGAAGGCTCGCTTATGGCTCGACGCCGCGCGTCCGTTCAGGGCCTTGGCGGCGAGCGCGAGGCAGAGCGTGATGTACGCGCGCACCTTGCCGGCGTGGAGCGTGGCCTCGAACCAGCGGAACTCGACCGTGCCGCGGTACCAGACGTTGTGCAGGTTCACGCCGTGGTAGCGGGTCGAGCAGTAATGCTGCGGTTGCGTGTTGTGGTAGCCGTACCAGATGCGATTGAGTTCGTCTTTGGTCTTGGGCCGCTGGCGTTCGACGTTGCGAATGAACTCGTCGCTGATTGGGCGTGTATAGCGGTTGAGGCGTTCCTGGCTGATGCCCAAGGCGTGCAGGATGAGCGGCTCCTGTTTGTACACGATCTTGGCGAGGTTGCCGAGGCGGCGTCCATCGAAGGGCGCGGCGTCGATGTGGACGTGCATGCCGCATTGCGTGCTTACGCGCGCGCCGCAGCGGTGGATGGCGCGGACGACTTCCTGGAGCTGCGTGATGTCTTCGTAACCGAGGACCGGGGTCACGACCTCGGCGCGCAGGTGGAAGGGCACATGACTGAGCGAGGCGTCGGCGACTACCTTCCACCGCCGCCCGTGCAGATCCACGACCTCCCAAGGGTCGTAACAGTTGGGCTGGCCGACGTATTGCACCGTGCCGCCGACCACCGAGTGGATGGCCCGGGCGACTTGTTCCCGTGTCCGTTTGACCGTCTCAATCTCGACCCCGAACCGTATCTCGCGCATGTCCATGTCCGCTGTGTTCCTTCCTGCGTTCCGGCTTCAACTCGTGGGCGGCTGTTCCCGCCTTCCTATGCCAATGAACGCTTGGTTCGGGGCTGGAAGTCAAGAGAAAGAACACGAGAAGAAAAAGCGCAACACATTGGCGCAGAATGACTTATGGATACCCGGCATAACCTACGGACACGCCGGGACTTGCGTGCTTCGTGCCCTGCCGGGGCATGACCGCCAAAGGGCCAGAAGTCTTCCGGACAACCCTCGATATCTCCGCTTGGCTGTGCAGCTTTGGCGCGCGGTGTTCGCTATTGCCCCACGGCCGAAACGTCACCTGACCGCAGTTCCCGGTTGAGAAGAACCGTGCGTTGCTCCTCTTCCCGGATGCGGGCCAGCAATGAAGCGCATGCCTCTGCGTCCTCCTCTGGCAGGTCGAATGCCTGTTCAAGGCGGACGAGGCGTTTATGCAGCAGTTCGACCACCTCGGTGAAGTGATCGCGCACCAAGGCTTCGCGCTTCTCTTTTGGAGTCGGGATGTACTCGGTCATGCCACCGCGCCGTTTCACGAGCATGGGGTGTTCCTCCTTCGTTGGACCGCGTGCTGGATTTCCTGGAAGCATTCGCGGCAAAGGTAATCGTTGTCCCGGCGGTAGCGTGTGCCGCCGGGCGGCTGGACCGCTTCACAATGATCGCAGCGCCAGCCGCCGCACTTGAGCACGATCTTCTCCAGCCGCAGATAGTCGGCTTGAAGGGCTTCTACAGCCCGACGCAGCACCGAGGCGGCGCTGGGCCGCCCCGGTGTCTCGTCCGGCGATTGTTTCAGGTCGCGGATCATCCTTAGCTCAGGGTCGCCCCCAGCGTGTGGATGCGCGGGTAGATCAGCGGCGTGCCGGTCATGGCCGCCTTGTAGCGGACACGGTTGCCGGTGTTGTTTGTGAAGGTCCGCATGAGTGTGTACTCGGTCCACTCCTCCGTGATGGGCCGGGTGACATCGATAGTCATGGCCTCCCAGGTGACGCCGCCGTTGTTGCTGCAGAGCCACTGGATGGTCGTTCCGCTCGGGATATCCATCTGCGCATAGACCTTGGTCGAGGCGACGCCCTGAGCCAGTTCGTTCTCACGGGTGACGTATACCCCGGCAGTGCCGTTCAAGTACCCGACGAGGTTCACATCCCGGAAACTGAGCACGGGCGAATCATTGTCCGCGTTCGACGCCAGACGCACCCGCACCAGCACCTGCGTCGCGAGGTTCGGCAGGCGTTCCTCCTCGGCGGGCACAAGGGCGTCCCAACTCGTTCCGCCATTCATCGAATACTCCCACAACATGGCGCAGCCCTCGGGGATGGTGCTGTACTCGTCGATGTTGAAGGCGGCAAACTGAACGCCCGTAATCGGCATGAACCTGACCACGCCGTCGAGATCGAACTTCCGGCCATAGACCTTCATGGTGAGGCTCGTGTCTGGCAGCGGCGTCCACGCCTCGGCGTTGGCGCTCTCGAACAACGCCCCCTCGGTGTAGTCGAGGCGCGTGATGAGCCCATCCTGGCCCATCTGGCCGAGCTGGGCGACGCGCACCTCGTAGAGCGGGCTTTCGCTGCCGATGACCAGCGCGTACCGCTTTCCCGCCTCCGCATAGAACGGATCGTCGAAGTCGATGCGCGTCTCGGTGTTGTAGACGATATCGCCGGGCGCGACGCTCTTCTCCGCGTAGACCGTCCCGTTCGGCACACCGTTGGTGATCCCGCGTACCTGGACGTTCACCGGCTGGAAGGCGTCCTTGCTCGTGAAGAAGAGGCCGATACCGCTGACGACCTGGTTCCATTCGAAGCGGAAGGTCTGCGCCAGCGGGTCGACACGCGTCGGCCACGTGCGGATCTTCCAGAGGATCGTGGTGACGATCTTGCGGATGATGCGCATGAGCGCGGTCTCGCCCGGAGACGCGGCAAGCTGGCTGCCCTCGCCGTCCTCATCGCCGCTGGCGACCCGCAGTATGCGGGAGATGTCCAGCGGCGCGTTGATCTCCATGCCGACCTTGGCTTCATAGACGCCATCGCTCATCAGCACGATGCGCGTACCGTCCCGCACGTCCGCGGGAATCGTGAACATGGCGGTCAGCGCGCCGGAACTGTCCGCGGTAAGGCCGGAGAGAACCAGTTCCCCATCGCAATGAACCGAGACATTCGCCGCGTTCGGCGTGAAATGCATCCCGCGCACATGGACGTCTGTAAAGCCCCTGCGGCCCGTATTTGGGGAAATCTCGATACGCGCGCGGGGCTTCTCGAAAAGCGCGTGCGGGTTGATGTTCTTCGAACCCGACCACTGGGTTTGGTTGATGAGCAGCGTTTCCGTGGAAGGCAGCATGGCCAGCCCCTCGCTGAACGTGGCCTGGCTGTTGCCGTAATCCACGGCGAGGACGTTCGGGGTGGCGGTGCGGTCCGGCGCCACGAAACGGTATACCGGATCGATGCGCGCGCTCCACTGGGGGTGATACCGGTCGGACTGGGCATCGTTGGAGAAGTCGTCCGAGTAAATGCCTTTCTTCGTCTGGGCGTCGCGATTCTGCAAGTCGTTGTTCATCTGGTACTGGGCGTCGTTGTACTTGAGCGCCTCGACATCCCGGATGATGGCATGAATCTGGTCCATCGTGATGCGGGTGAGCCGGAAGTTCCGCACGACCAGGGCCGTCGAATTGGGCGGACACTCGACGCTGCACAGCCCCAGCGCCCCGTCGGGCAGGATGGGTAGCTTGGGATTATCTGCGGGCGCGCCTTCGAGCCGCTTGATCTCCGAGATCGTCGCATAGATGATGTCGCGCCGGCCAAGGTAGTAGTTGTAGTCCACGCTGCAGTTCGAACCACTGATGGGCTGATCGCCCAGATTCGTGCGCCCGAAATTGATCAGGTCCGTGTCTCCCGGCGCAATTGCGAAGGCGGACATGTCCAGCGTCGTTGGAGACGACTGCGGCGGCACGGAGGACGTGGTGGTTTCCACGCCGTCATCCACATAGCTGATGGCCTCCGGCCCCAACTGGATGAGACGGACAAAATTCGTGCGGCTGCCGGGATTCGTGGCGCGATAGACCCGGTAACCCTGCGCGCCCGCGACAGGCAGCCACGTCAGCAGATTGAGCCCGCGCGCCGCCGTCGTGATCGAGACGACACTGCCTGCCTCGAAGATCGTCTCCCCCGTGGCGTCGAAGGCCGTGACGACATAGTGATAGGTCCCCGACGCGGGATGGCCCGCTACGCCAAACCAGCCGCCGTCGACGTAGTCCGTGTTCTTGACCATCTGCTTCGTGTACGTCCAGCGGACGGAATAGGTGGTGCCGATGGCAGGTGCGTTCCCGGTGCCGAGCCAATCCACGCTGTTTCCGGACTGCTGCCAGTCCACGCCTTCCTGGTAGATGGTGGCGCCCTGGCTCACCTCGATGATGTCCACGACGGGATTCGGGGTCAGCAGGTCCTCGCCGCCCGCCACGGAACCGCGCGTGACGTTCGCGGTGATCTCGACGATGGCCTCGACCTGGGTCGTGGCCTGGAGCGGACCGTTGTTGAGCGGATAGCGCCGCTGGCTCGAATTGAAGGTCTTCTGTTCGCCGCGCACCGCCTTCACCGCGACGGATTTGGGGACGTGGGTGGTATTGGGCCACTCCCTGTGGAAACGGAATCCCCGGATATACGCGCGCCCGGCATTCGTGATGACCTCTACGTCGTTTCCGTCCACACCGCCGAGGAAACTGTTGAATCCCTCGACGAGATAGCTGCCCGCCTGGTCATAGGTGCGCTCGGCGAGGTTCTGCAGAAGGGACTGGAGTCCTTCGGCGGCCGCGAAGGCGAGGTGGTCTTCCGTGATCGAGCCAACAGTGATGCGCTCGCCCGGCAGCATGCCCTGCAACGCTTCCAGGGGCAGATTCAGCCGCTGCTCGCGCACGGGCATGAACACGCCTGTCGCGCGGTCGAAGAAGAGGACCGGCACGACCTTGCGCTCGGTGACGTTGTTCGGCAGGGCGCTGCCCGAGGTGTCCGTGGCCTTGTAGCTGAGCACCCATTTCTCGCGTTCGGCGGTGGGTTCGCCCGTGGCCGGATTGATGAGGGCCGTATCCTGCGTGTGGTCGATGTTGTACTTGAGCAACTCGATGTAGACCACGTCCACGCCGGTGGTCTTGCTCGGGTCATAGGTCAGCGTCGCGCCTGGAACCATTTCGAGGGTGCCGTCGACATAGACCGCGCCTCCTTCCATGGTCACGATATTGCCGCTGACCGGTTGCGGCGTGTCGCCCATGTAGAAGCCGTCGCCGATAAGCAGGTCCCACATCTTCTTGTGCTCGATGTGGGCGATATCCTGCTGCTCGTTCAGTTCCGAATCGAGCAGGTCGCGGTCCTGGTGATAGCGGACGCGTTTGTAGTTCTTCGCGGGGTCAAAGGTGTTTCTGGAAATTGTCATGGGGCGCTTCTCCTATATCTTGATGATGCCAACCAGCTCGACGCGGGTGTCGTTCACCTTGTTGAAATCCGGTATGTTCTTCACTTCGTAAAGGTAGCCTGGGTGCAATACTTCGCCCATGGGGTTCGTATCGGGATGATGGACGCCGTTCAGGGCGTAGGCGCCGGAGACCCCTTCGACGTAGGCGACATCGCCGCCGAAGAAGCCGTACTCGCGGATGGTGATGCCGTTGGCCTCCTCCTCGTCGAAACGGAAGAAGACGCCGATGATGTTCGTCTCGTCGCCCGTCTCGATATAGTGGACGCCATTCACGATGAGCGTGCCTTCCGCGTGTTCCTTCAAGAAGGTCCGCTTGTACCAGCGTTTCCGAGCGCGCTCGTTCTTGAGCCGCGTCTGGCCGATATCCGGCTGCGGCGGGTTCATCGGGTCGGTGAAGGTTTCGTCACCGTCGCCGATGGCGCAGTGCGTCAGGCCCTCCATCGCCTGCCCCAGCAGCAGTTTCGCGGTCAGTACGCGGCCGCTGTTCACAATCAATCCAAGTGCCATGTGTTCAGGTCCTCCTTATGGGCCGGTGCGCCAGACGAAGTCGCGCCGGGCGCGGTGCAATCCGGCCTGGTTGAGCGCCATGCGTCCCAGGCGCAAAGGGTGGTGCCGTTCCACGGACAGCCGCAGGGCCGTCCGGTTCAATTCGTTGTGGTTGAGCGCCAGGGGTTCGACGCGGCGGCGGCGCGGCAGGCCCGTGTCCACGCGCAATTCGAATGCGGCCGCCACGGACCCGGGCGCGGCGTCGCTCAGCGCCCCGGTATTGAGGGCCGTGCCGTTCAGGGTGAATGCCGGGGCATTGGCGCGCCAGCGTTCGACCACGTCCCATGCCTCCTCGACCTCGGCCCAGGTATCCGTCAGGAAGCATTGGGTGAAAGCGTTGTCCGCCTTCCAGAAACCGTTCAGGCGCTCCCATGCGCCCAGCCGGGTATGTCCGAGCCGGAACCCCTCGCGCAGGTCCGTCTCATGCAGAAAGGACAGCATCCGCGTCATGCCGCGCGCCTCCGGGGCGAGCGGCGGGGTTTCCGCGCGGAAATCCTGTTGGTGGAATCGCCACCGGAAAGGCTTGCGCGATTCGCGGAACCCGGCCTCGTTGAGCGGAGCGTGGCCGAGGCGCATAGGCCGGGTGCGCGCGACGCAGAGGTGGAGTCCGGTATGGTTCAGGGGCCGCCGCTGGTTCAGGCGGAGATTGTCCGGCCGCAGACGCCGGGGTGCGCCGGTATCCACGTCGAGTTCGAAGGACGCCACATCCTCGTTGATAGCGCTGTTCGTGAGTAGGCCGTGGTTGAGCCGCTTTCCGTTCAGACGGAAACGCGCGCCATACATGCGCCAGCGCTGGACCAGATCGTGGGCTTCGGTCGCCTCGGCGGCCCATTCCGTATCCACCATGAGCGTGGCAATCCACATGCCCGCCTTGAACGCGCCGTTGAGCCGGTCCGGACCGCCCAGGCGCGACCGGTTCGGACGCAGGAAGTAGCCGAGCCGCACGCTGCTCAGACGGGATACGTCCACGCGCTCTCCCGCGCAGGCCGGGGCCAGGAGCGGCGTTTCGCCATAGCAGTCCTTTTGCCGGAAGCGAATCCGGCAGGGCACGTTGGCATGATTGAGGACGGAAGCGCCGATGGGTGTCTCGTTGAGGCGCGCCGTGGGGCGTGGAATGGCAGGTTGCCGCCGGGCCTCGATCTCGCAGCAGACGGCAAACTTCCGCTCGCTTTCCCAGGTGTTCGCGAGCATGCGGGTATTGAGCGCCTTCCGATTCAGACGCATGCGGTCGCCGCGCCCGTGCCACGACATGAAACACGTCGCGGCGTAGTCGAAATCGCTCAAGAGCGTCGTGGCGGAACTGTGGACCAGGAAACTCCACATCTTCCGCTTGTAGGTCAGGTGAAAGCATGCATTGAGTTCGGACCGGTTGAGTTGGAAGGTCTCGTCGGGGTCCGCGAAAAGAATCCGGCGGACAAAGAGCTTTTCCAAGCCGGTCAAATCACTCGTGGCCTCGTAATACGCGAGCAGCCATTGCCAGAACCACGCGCGCGTACCGGCGGGATGATGGAACTTCAGCGCGTCGCGAACGCCGGGGGTCAGGGTTTCCGAACGGATACGATACGCGCCGAGGCTGTGGATGAATCCGGGGAGTTTGGCGCGGTTCAGGATGGGGCGGCTGTTGAGACGTAGTGCGTCGCGGTACGTCTCCTCGATCATGCCTTCCCAGCCCAGGTCCGCCAGCGAGCGATGGATGGCGGGGATAGTGCTTTTCCGCTGGTAGAGCGGCACGGCTTCCTTGATGATGTTCCGTTGCGTGTCTGGCGCGATGCTCCCGTCATAGGGTCTGCCGACGATATGGGCGAGGTACGGAAGGTAGCGTGGTTCGCACCGGTCCACGTTGAAGATGGCGGGAAACCGCTCGATGAGTTCCTTCAATTCATCCAGACTTGCGGCGGGAACCTTGAGAAACGACGCCAGATCGCCGGTCTCGTCCTCGATGGCGTACAGGGGCGCCAGAAGGTCGAAGAGCTTCTTCTCGAAGTACGGCGCCATCACGTAGCCCTCCGCAACCGGAGTTGCACCTGGCCAAGGGTTGGGATTTCGCCGCAATTGAGAATCACGTCATCCGCCGGGGTATGCAGATGGACATGGCTCACCCCGCGAATGCCGTCCAGGAGTGCGACCACGTCGGAGAAGTGGATGTCCTGATCGAAGTCCACGTTCTCGAAGGCGAAGAAATCCGCGAGTCCCTGCTCGATACGCCCGCGCACCGTGTCCTCGGACTCGCCCGCCCAGAGGTAGACGTCCGCGTCGATGTCGATGGCGTGGTATGCCGGGTCGTAGAGTTCGAATTCGACCGTGATGACCTTCCGCGCTTCGAGGAAGGCGGTGAGTTCCTGCTTGAGCAGCGGCGAGGCGATGCCGCCGCCTTCGGGCGCGACGGCGATATGGACGTTGTAATAGCGGATGCCCGCGCAATCGTTCGTATCCAGAACGCGGGCCTTGGCCACGCCGGGGAAGCCCACGGCGAGGGTCTGGTAATCCTCCTTGGTCACAGCCTTCCAGAGCGTGCGCAGTTCGGCGGGCGCCTGGGCGCGGGCGAAGTCGATGGATTCCCGGCTGGCTCCGCCCGTCGCGGGAATCGTATTGGTCACCGTGAGATGCACCGGAACGCCGTCGAGCGTCACCGGTGAGAGAATATCGCGGATCAGATCCGGCGCAAGGTTGCCGTCCGCGCCGAGCGTTTCCAGCCAGGAGACCTCGATGTTCGTCCCGGTGGCCGGCGCGCTGCCGTGACGGCTATCGCCGAAACGAATGGCCGAGACATCCAGCCCGTCCGTCTCCACAATGAAATGCACGCTCTCCGCGCCGCTTTCCTGGAATTGAAGCACTTCCGTCCATTCGACGCCGCTGGTGACTACCCGTACACTGCCCTGGGCAATGTTCCTGCCGGTAAGTTCGAGGCGTTGCCAGAGCGTACCCGTGCCGGTGAAGGTCTGGCCCTTGCGTATGCCTTGCCGCGCGGATACGTCGACGTATAGCGCGCCGTGGGGCAATACACCGTCCGCCGCCGTCTCGAAATCCGCATGGCCGTCGTCGAGCAAGGCACGGCACACGGTTCCCATGGGAATGAGCAGATCCTTGGCGAGCGGCGCGGCGAGGGAGAAACGGAGCGTGGTCGCCGCGGCGACGGGGCCGTCGAGCCGGTAGCCGATGAGTTTGCACAGGTTGATGACGTTCTGCCGCTGCCGTGCCGTGGGCAGGAATGCCTCGGCGGCCTGAGCGTCGAGGTAGTAGGCGAGCATGTCGCCCACGCCGCAGAAGAGTTCCAGCAGCACGACGCCGAGGTCCGATGCGTTGAAGTCCGTCCAGCGGTCCGTCAATTGCGGAACGCGGGCGAGCAGTTCGCGCCGAAGGGATTCGTAATCCTTGTTCGTATAGGAGACGCTTGCCCGGCCCATCACGCGCCTCCCAGTTCACGGAAGAAGGGATATACCAGGTTCCCCTCGACCTGCGTCTCGATGACGCGATAGGCGATATGCACCAGCAACGCGTTCCGGTCGGCAGTTGCGGGCGACTCGTCGAAGGAGACGTGCGTGACCGTGACGCGCTTTTCCCAGCGGCGAATGGCGTCGATGACGTGGTGGCGGACAAGCCCCTTCAATATGGTGTCGTTCTGTTCGAACACCAGGTCCTTCAGGCGCGAGCCAAACTCCGGGTTCATGAACCGTTCGCCGGGGCGCGTGCCGAGAATCTGGAGAATGCTCTCGTGGATATGCGCGTGCTCGAGCGAGGTCGCCGTCGAAATGCGCGCCCCGCCGGAACGCCGGTGAAACTGGAACGGGAACTTCAATCCCTTGCCGAGGAAATCGAACGTCATGCGTCATTCCTCCGGCATTCCCCCGCGCAGAGGGGACGCGTGTCCTGCGCATCGACCGGCGGCGCGGGTTCAGGGAAGCGGATGACGAGGTCAAGACCATTCGGGGTGGCGAGCCGGATGGTTCCATCGAGTTCGATGACGCCACGATGCCCGCTCTCCAGGGTAGCGAAGTTCTTGATGCTTCCCGGTAGGATGTTCACATCGACCTGTTCGCCGAAGGCCTCGATGCGGGGATAGCTCAGAAGGACCGTCGTGCCCGCCAGATGGAAAAGGGTCGCCGTCCGGTCGTGATGATTGACGCTGAGTACCGCCGCCTCCGAGAAAGGCGCCAGGAAACGGCCGTCGGCCACCTGTTCGGGTGTGATATCCACCGGCAGGCCAGAGATCATGGCGGCCTCGTGCGTGACGCGCACCGCCGCCGGGTTGATCCGCAGCGTCGTGCCGTTCGGCAACGTCACGTCCCGGCCATGCGCCGGAGCCAGGGGTTGCGCCGCGCCGTCCGCTCCAATGAAGGCCATCGTCCCATCCGCGCTCACGCGGATCATGTCGCCGTTGGCCAAGCTCAAGAGCCGTCCGCCATCGGGCAGGTCGCGCGCCGTCGCGCCTTCCGGCAACGATTCGAAGGGATACGGGTCTACTGGCGCTGGTTCCTCGGGCGGGGGGTTGACATTCTGCAGATAGGCCGCGACCTGCTGCTGGTTCGCCGCAATGGCCGCCTCAGCCTGGGTGCGAATAGCTTCGGACGCCTGGTGGCTGGCCTCGAAGGTGTTCTTCATGGCGGTCAGGGTCGCGCCGATGGCCTGCAACTTGTCCTCCAACCACTGCGGGAGGGGCTGCTGGCTGGTCTGGATGCTTGTCTGCAATGCCGCGAGTTCTTCCCGAATCTGTTCCAGGCTCGCCCGCAATTGGGTCGAGAAGGTTTCCGCTTCGCTGGAGAGACAGGCCGTGAGTCCGTTGGTGGAGGTCTGCAACGCACCCAGTTGTTGTGCGAGCGTTTGCCGCAACGAGGTGTGGACGGTTTCGAGGGAGGTGCGCACCAGTCCCAACGCCGTCTGGACGTTGTCCACGCTCGTGCGCACTTGGCCCAGGACCATTTGGATATTGTCCATGGTGGTACGCATCTGCCCCAGCGCCGTGTTAATTCCGGCGAGGGCGGTTTCCAGCCCCGCGATGCGTGTCGCGAGCGTGTCCAGTTTCGGGCCGACGGCGTTCTGGAAGGCCGTCAATGCCTGGGTGTTGGCGTTTATCTTGTCGCGCACTTCGCCCAGAACCCCGGCAACGGCCTCGAATTCCAGGTGATGCCCGGCGCGGCTGGAGGTGTCCATCAATACGGCCATTACGCAATCCCCACGGCGGTTTTGAGCAGGTCCACGCAGGCGCGGGTCTCGCCGATATCGATGTCATAGGGCGGGGTGCCAATCATCTCGGCCAGGCCGCGCCGCCATGTCCGGCGTCCCGGCACGGTGCCATAGGCCGTCCCGTCGCCCATGGCCGCTTCGAGCAGGTTGTTCGCGCCGTCGGGCGCGAAATCATAGGTTGTTCCAGTGCCGTCAGGGATGGCGCGGGTGTTCACGATGCGCTCCACGGCCTGGCGCATGTCGCGAAGGTAAAGTGGCACGAAGGGCTGATTGTCGATGGCGTTCAGGGCGGGTACGTTCACACCGCCGTCGGGAGCGCCCAGCGATTGCCGCTGGCCGTCCTTCGTATAGCGGTACCACGTGCTCTGCGTGATGACGATCTGCGTCACCATGCTCACAATCATCGCAACGATGTCCTCGGTCGAGGGCGCGATGAGATAGAGTCCGCCCGTGCCGTTCGCGAGCGCCATATAGCTGGCTTCGCAGAGCGGCCACATGTTGGCGTTCGAGCAGATGATGCAGGCGATGATGGAAGCCGCATTGAGTTCGCCGATGACGGCGGTCAATTCCTCGGTGGCATTCGCATTGTGCTGCGTGCCGACGCGCCATTGCGCCGCGCTCTCGTCGCCGATGGTGAGAATCATCCTGCGCGCGTCGGCGGCCCACGTGGTGCCCGTGATGCCAAGACGCAGCGCGTTGATGTACCACTCGCCGGAGCCGTCCGCGGCGGGAAAGCCATTCATAGCGGTCTGGAAGGCGGCTTGGTCTCGCGTAGGCTGGCAACGGATCAGCGCGCGCCGCGCATACGAGGCGTTGTTCGTGTCGCCGTCCACGCCCTGCTGCATCACGCCAATGCGGATGTTGTCATGCGTGCCGATGATTTGGGTGAAGAGCGCGCTTACCTGGGCGCGCACGGCATCGATGGTGGACTGCATCGAGCCGGAAATATCGATGATGATCATCACGTCGAGATGCGAGATGGTCTGTTCGAGTACATGCTCGATGGCGTTGATCTCGCGCATCAGCGTGACGACGTGCCGCCCGGCGCAGCGTTGTCCGACGTATGGATTCCTCGCCATTACGATTCCCCCCAGGGCAGCCATACGGCCTGCGGTTCCTCGGGCGCGACGACCTCGACTTGGATGTGGCGTATGGTGGTCTGGCCCTGCAGATTGAGGTCATAGGCGGTGATCATGGCCGCGCCGACGACCGTTCCAAGGGATACGGTGCCGTTCGCGTCCACGGAAGCGATGCTGTAGTCCGTCGATATAAAGATCGGCACGCCCACCAGCGTCCCGGAAATGGTGAGTGGCACCGTCCGGTTCGACGTGGACTTCGAGATCTTGATGTGTTTTGGGAACACATCCCAGTAACGAACATCGCTCATGATTCCGCCTTCATCCGTTGAGGGTATTGGGGCTGCCCGCCACGATGACCGCGCCGCAGCCCGTCGAATCGCCCACGCGGGCGATAGGTTTGCCTTCCACCAGGGTCTTGCCGCTGCCCGTGACGATGGGGGTGACGCCGTGGCCGGGCAATGGGCACACGTGCATATCGCCCATGCGGGCCACGAGGATGCCGTTTGCCAGGGTCCGGCTCGCGGACGAGATGATGACGCCCCCGTGATTGCTCGGGTCGCCCAGCCGCGCCACGGGCTTGCTCATGGCCGCACCTTCATCATGAGATTGATAAGGAAGCCGATGAGCCCGCCCACGGTTCCGCCGATGGCCAGCGCGAAACCGGCAATCTTCCACATGGTTTCCGTGCCGAGTTTCTCGCCGACCCGGCTGTGCAGCCGGTTGATTTCGTCGGTGTGGCGGTGCAGTTCCTCGTGGATGCCGCGCACCAGCACGTCCACGTTCTCCTTGTCCGATTTCTTTTCTATCTCCCGCTCGATTTTCTCGAGCCGGTCCTGAATCTCCCGGCGGTGGTTCTCCAGGATGTTGCGGAACTCTTGGCGCCAGGCGTCGAAGGTTCGCGCGAGGAATTCCTCGTGGCAGGCGATACCGCCGGGTTGGGATTGGTCTGTCATCCGTGATTGCTTCCTATGGGTTGATGAGCACCAGGGCCGCGGACCGAACCAGGACATTGCCGGACGCGCCGTCGAGCAGCACGTTGCTGCCCGCCCGGTCCGTCAAGCCGATCCGGGTGGACGCGGCGTCCATCAGAATCTGCTGACCGCTCTTGTCGACCGCCGAGATGCGTTCTTGTCCCGGCGCGGCGTTCATGAGAATCACCTGACCGGCCTTGTCTGTAAGCTGCACCTTTTCCGCGCCTTGCGTGGAATCGATGAGGATTTCCTGCCGCCCGTTGAGGCCCCAGAGATGTACCTTCTCGCGATTCTTCGTGGTGTCCATGAGCAGCTTCTGCCAGCGTGACCGCTGCGCATCGCAGGATTGGACATGGACCTTCTCCTGGTCCTTCCAAGCCTCCAGGCGCAGGAACTGGCGGCACACGTCGGTAATCTCGACGCGGGCCTTGCGGTCCACGATGTCCGAGTCGATGCTGAGCTGGTCGCCCTTCTCCGCATCCTTGGTGGCGCGCCGGCGTCCATTCCCCGTCTGCACCGCCCCCTTGACGCGGCCCTCCATGTGGAAGGTCTGGCCAGCGCGGTCGACGATCTTGAGACACTCCTTCTCGTCGCTGTCATCGGCGAGGAGGGTGTGGCCAGTTTCCGTCTTGAACAACACCTTGAGTCGCGGACAGTAATACGGCGGATGGCCGTGATACTTCGTGTGCTCGCGGTGGTCGTGGGCGTTGCTCTGGCGTTCGTTCTTGTCCTCACAATCCAGGCACGCGCAGTCGGAACATTCGCGCTTCGACTCCTCGGGCTGTTCGCCGGGGTTGCTCTTGGCCAGCCACGCGCCGGTCCAGATCGGGTGTTGCACCTGGCCGCCCTCAAACTCCGCCCAGACCGACGCGCCCGCCTCGGGCACATAGAACATGCCGGTATCCTGATTGCCGCCGTACGGGAAACATGCATAGGCCCATTCAGACCAGTTGTCGCGGCCCGAACCGAGTACGGCCGGGATTTCCAGACGCACACGGCCCAGCCGTTCCGGGTCGTTGTTGTCCCGGACGAAAGCGCGGTACTTGCCGAACCATCGGTTTCTGTACCGTTCCTCGGTCTGGCGGTCGCGGAAATCCAACATGATGCGCCTCGTGTCCTACTTGTTGCGGATGACGCCGCGCAGAAGTTCGCGGACGAGACGGGCCGCCGGGGGCGCGGGCGTTTTCTTCGGGTCGGCCTTGGCCACCGCATGCTGCAGCGCATCCTTCACCGGCGCCGCCAGCTTGGACTCCTGCGCCGCGACGCCGTTCTTCACGAAGTTCGCGCCGAGCCGCTCGATGACGCCGATGACGGCATCCAGCGCGTCGGCCTTCGCACGGCCCCACGCGGTGAGTTTGACGATGGCGAGCACCGTCATGATGAGCGTGACAAAGAGTTCCTTGTTGTCCAGGATGGTTCGGTAGAAGGTTTCAAGCTGTTCCATTATCGTTTCCTCCGTTGTGGTTCATGGCTTCTTCGAAAGACACATAGTTCCCGCCGAGACGGCCCCAGCGGGCCTTGCTGCCGCGCACGTCGACATGGATGAAGTTGTCCTCGGGGTAGACGCCGATGCCGCCGTCGCGAAAGGCTGGAATGAGTTCGGCGAGTTCCGCGAATCGTTGCGGGGTGAGTCCCTTCGGACACAGCAGGTCCGCCGCGGTCCCGAGGCAATGCTGGCTGTCCAGCGAACCGCTCACCGCCTTGTTGTGCGTGCGGCAGCGGAAACCGCTGGTGATCACGAGCGGCGCGGCGACGCGGTCGCGGAGTTCCTGCAGGGCGTGGACAAGCTCCGGCTGAACCGGCGCGCTGTGGTTGCAGCAGTTCGCGCCCTTGCAGGCGAACTCGCTTCGGCTGAAGTTCTTGGTCAGATCTCCCATGATGGTTTTCTCCTGGTTGAGGTCAATTGATGCGCTCGCCGCTGTTGGCGTCGATGGTCACCATCTCCGCGCGAGGCACGGCGGCGTCCGCGCCCGGCTGTGGTTCTTTTTCGTTGGCGGAACCCTTGGTCTCGCCGGCCTTGTCGCCCGCGCCTTTGCCCAAGGCGTTCTTTTTGAGTTTGAGTTCGCAGGAATAGCCGTGCCCGTCAATCTTGTGTTGTACGGAATGGCAGTAATAGACGCCGGAGAACTTGCGGCCCACGCCCGTGACTTCGATGTTCTGCTTGGCGCGCAACGAGGGGATGCCGATGGTCTTGGCCGTGGCTTCGACCTGGCGCATCTCCGCATCCTTGAATTTGCCCTCGGCAGTGTCCTGCGCGGGTTCGTGCCGGGGTTCCTGGTCGAAGGCCTCGGACCGTTCGAAGGAAGGGACTATCTCGCCCGATTCCTGTTCTTTGTACCGGCCCTCGCCGGTGTTGCCGTCCACGAGATAGGTCTTGTGCCCCAGCGAGCAGCGCTCGGGCGTGGAGTCGTTGTCCGCGGTGTGCTCGACGCATTCCTTTCTGCGCGGGTCTATCCCGACGGCTTTGGTCGCGACGCCCGCGCCCTTGGCGCCCTGGGACTGGGTCGAGGGATTGAAGGAACGGAGCAGGCCTTTCCGGTCCGTAAAGTATTCGAGGGTGATCGCCGGGGCGGATTCCAGGTTGCGCGGATGGAAGTGCAGTTCGTCGTCCTGTACAAAGAAGACATAGCCGGTCACGCCGTCGCCATCCTTGGCGCGCGCCTTGGGCGCAAGTTCCTGAAGGAACTGAGCGTCGGAGATATTGCTCTGTGCGACGCGCAGATGCCGGTCGCGCGTGGGCGTTACGACAGGGCGCAACCCGTTGGCCGATGCGATCTCCTCGGCGATCTCCGAATAGGCGATGCCCGGTGCGGGTTTCTGCCAGACCTTCTGGTTCTGTTTGCCCGCGAGCTTGAAGCCCTTGTCGAAGGCCTTGATGCGGATGGTGGGCGCGCCCCTGTGCGGGAAGTCGTAGTCGATGTCCTTAATGACGGCCTTCTTGCGGGGCGACAGGTTGCCCACGTATCCGAAGCGCGCGGCGATTTCGTTGCCTTCCTGGAAGAGCGGATCGTCCACGAACTGGAGATTCCGGTTGGAAACGCACAGCTCGAGTTCGTCCATCTCCTCCTCGTTGTCCGTGAAGGAAAAGGCCTCGATTTCCTGTGTGATGTCCTTCGAGAGGGATTGCCCCTCGATCTCGATCAAGAAGGTCGGTTTGAAGGTGTCCAGGTCCATCGGTGTCTCCGGCGGCGCGCCAAGCGCCCACGGAGATTACTTACCGGAAGAAAGGGGAAACTGTCGGGTGGATCGCGGGGAGACGATAATGCCGAGGAAAGAACCAACCAGACAATAAAGCTCAATTTGCACGATAAAATAGGGCGTCTTATCGTGCAGGATTTACTTTATTGTCAGGGAGATCGTGAAAACACCAGTTAACGGTCTGGGGTCTCTCATCGTGTCTCTCAGCGTTGCATTCTCAGGTTCAAAAAGGAGATCATGCATCCCGTCGGGCATGAATCCTGTCGACGCACGTTGCCTCTCGAACTCCTTAGCAACCACGTAACAAGTCGTGGCGAGAAACATGAAGATAGGCACGCCCGGTTGGACGAAGTGGAGTGAAACACATGGAAAAGAGCCAAGACAAAGCCACGCCGAGCATAGACCGTGAGGCCTTCAAAAAGGATTTGGAGTGGGTTGCGGAAGACAATGGAGTCCCATTTGGTCGTCTCGAAAGATACTGGCAAGCCGAGTCCCAGTATGTCCACGAGTTCCGATACAAACAGGGTGGGCCGCTCATGCTTACACGGTCCTGCCGAAGCTTCTACCTCGAAACGGTCGAATACTTTAATCTTGCAGTACCCGCGTTGCCAAAGGATACGGAGCTTACCTTCTACACCCGGTTCGTCCCAAAGCTCCTGAGTTGTTTCCACCAGTTTTGTAGTGCCGAGTTGCTCGCGACCCACGGATATCCACTTCAGGCCTTCGCCCAGCTTCGAAACATATTCGATCATCTTCTCTTGATTGCCGGGGCCATGCACGGCCTATCGGACTTCTTCAAGCTGGAAGGATACGAGATCGACAAGCCGTACGATATGAATGAAGCGAGGAAACTACGTCTGAAGGAAGAAAAAGCCGTCCGCGAACAGATGATAGGCAAAAAGAGCGGGCTTTCCGAGAACACCTTACATAATCTGAAGCTGTGGAATGACCTTTTCGATCTGGAGGTACACGGTTCCAAGTTTTCACTCGGTACAGCGATGGGGTGGATTCAAGGTAACGAGCCACTTCCCGTCTATCCAGAGTACAATGCGATGACTTCGACCATGTTTGCTAATCGGGTCTGTGAAATCGCCTGGATTGCGCACCGTGTTTTACCCCTCTTGCAGCACTCTGCCATGATGTTCCCCGCGGAGTGGGAAAAGAAGTGGAAAATGCTGGACTTCTGGTTTGAGGAGATGATCAGGTTTCTCGCGGCACAGCAAGATATCAAATTAGGGACGGCTATCCTGGAGTTAGTCCTGGCGAAATTCCCGTTCTCGGCGAAATCGCGTTATCCTCTCGAAGGGAAAACAATTGCCCAATGCTCAAATCAAGTAGGTGAACGCAACGATTAGGGTATTCGAGATTGAGGGCCTCGATAGGAGTTGCCAGCATCTCGGTCTGGGAATAGCTAGGATTTGGCAACCACTTCTTTCTTTCGGCAAGTCAAAACAATCCGAGACTTCGGAAGACCTAAGCCAACACCCGCATCTGCACATGCTCAACGGAGGGAATCCGCAGGACCGTGCCAGGGTCGAGGTCCAGCGGTAAGAAGAGGTCGTTGTAGTCGCAGATGATCCACCAGAGCTTGGCGTCGCCGAAGTAGCGGCGGGCGATAATGTCGAGCCGCTCACCGTCGGTCACGGTATGAAAGCGGTCGTCGTACCGGGGCGTGGCATCAATGCGTTGCCGAGTCCCCAGACATTCCCCGTCCTCGTCGCGGTACAGGACACACGTCGCATATCGCGAATCCTTGCCGATCATTGGCGCACCTCCGTGTAGTTGACCGACTCGTCCACATACTCTTCCAGAACCAAATCCACCTCGGCGTGCTGCGGCAGGAGGTTGTCCCGGTCGAACATGTGGAAGTACCGTGCCTTCACGTTGCTCACGACACATTCGACGCCGGGGTACAGGTCGCCAAAGATGAACAGCACCCGGTGCGGTGCGTTCTTGAGCATGGTGCCCGCGTGTTCCGGATAGAGGAGCGACCGCAGCCAGTGGACCTTCTCTTTGACCGGCCCCTTGAACAGATGCAGCTTGAACGCAATCTTGCGTGGCTTGCCGGAAACGTATTGGTAACGGGGATGACTCATGCCGGGGATCTCAACCTCGGCATAGTCCGTGGACTTGTCGTCGGCGATATCGTCCGGATTGTATTGGAACTCCAGTCGTTCATTGGTGTCGATATCGACGATATAGCCCTTTATTTCCCGCTGGTCCCAGCCCACCTCAAATCTCCGTGAGTTCGGCGACCACCTTGCCCAACCTTTGCGCCTGGGCAATCTCGCGGCGCATCCCGTCCGACACCCCGTCTCCCACATAGGCCCAGACCTCGTCGCATACCGTCATGAACTCGAGTCCGCAGGCGATGCCGACCTCCCGTTCTTTGGGTTTGGTGTCGTCCATGAACTGGGGATACAGGAGGTGCGGCGCGAAAGGCGCATGGCCCCGCTCAACCGCCTGGCGGCAGAGCTTGCGGGCCGTTTCTATGTTCCGGTCCACGTCGCCCGCGAACCGGCTGCAGATGAAGACACGTTTCATGGGGTACTCCTCACAACGTTTCATAGTTGCGAATCTTCTGTTCGCGCATGTCCTTGTATACGGCCTCGGCCACCACGCGCCCGTCGATCTGCGTGGTCACCGCGAGGTCAATGGGCCGCTCGGCCACGGAATCCAACCGCGCCAAGACGCCTTCCAGGAGCATGCGGAGCGAGGCGTCACGCTCCTGTGTTGTTTCCGCTGCGTCGCCCTGCCGCTGACGCTGATCCGTCAGAATTTCCATGCGCCGGACAGGCAACTCAGGCGATAGTTCCGGAGCGGCAACCGTAACCGGTGGCATAGGTCCAAGGGCTTGTGGCAGCAGGTCAACAGGAACCGCGCCCGGAAGACTTGGTTCCTGCATCGTCCATTGGAGCGGCATTGTCGCCGGTGCGAGCCGTGGCATCGCCGCCGACACAATCGCGGGAAGCTGCAGCAGCGCCAACGAGGGGACATCCGGTTGAACTTGCGCGGCAAGCGCCGCACTGGGCAACGCGGGAACGTCCGGCGACAAGTGAAGCGGAGCCTCGAATTCGGGCTCGCCGGAAAATGGCCCAATCGTGATCGGGTCGACCCGTCCTGGGACATTCATCGTGCCAGGCACGGCAGGGAGCAATTGCGCGGACAGGCTTACGTCCGGCAACTCAGGTGAAAACGCAATGACGTTTCCGGCAATGCTCGTATCAAGCGCGGGCACGCTCAGGGGTCGAAGGTTCGCCCCGAGTTCCAGTTCCGGAACGGGGCGCGGAACAACATCCAGCGGCACGGCCGATAGTGCTCGTGGAATATCCCGTAACTGCGCCGAGACCGGGACGTTCATCGCCGATGCTTCGGGCAGAGCTATGCGTGGAGTGACAACCGGCGCGGGAATCCTGGCCATATTCATTCCCGCATCGAGCGGAAGGGCGGGCGATTCCGGAATCACCGGGCGGGCAACGGCTTCTACGTCCCGAGGAGGTACTGCAAGCGCGGAAAAGACAGGCTCTTGAGGCGTCTGCACCATCGTGATCGGCGCAGGCTGCGCAATACTCTTTGCCACAAACGTATCCGGCACGGCCCCGGCCATTACCGGCGTCAAAAGTAGTGCGGCCTGGAACGTCCGTGGAATCAGCGAAGTGTCGAGCCGCGGCATGACTTCCGCGAAGAGCTTGGGCAGTTGTTCGGTAAGCACGGGCTTCAGATTGAGCACGGCCTCCAACGCCCGGGGCATGAGTTCCTCGCGCAGTTTGGGAATGAGCGAAACCTGCTGCGTGACAGCGGGGACCGCCGCCACCGGCACAATAACCGGAGGCGGAGGTGGTGTACCCACGGGCTGCGGCGTTTCCGTTCCGGCCACCCAGGAAGCGGCGCTTTTCAGGCCACCCCAGATGCCGCCGGCCACGTCGCCCACGCCCTGGAGTGCGCCACGCCCCACATCCATGACCGTGCCACCGACACTCGCCGCGATGTCTTTTGCCTTCCCAAGCACATTTCCAGTCGCCGAGGCCACACTCGCCAGACCGGACTGAATGGCGCCTACCACAGAAGCCATACCATCGCGCAGACCATTCCACAGCGCGGTGGCGCGCTCACCGATACGTGCGAAGGCGCCAGTCATGGCGTCATGGATACCCGTCGCGGCGGATTGCACGCCCTGTGCGAATCCGTTCAGGCCCTCCTTGATGCCGGTCCATACGGATTGCAGCCCCGGTATGATGGATTGGGCTGCAGCGGTGACCGTCTCGAAGGCGGACGATGCGCCTGTCCGCACCGTTTCCCACAAGGCCCCGGCCACCGAGGCGCCCGCTTGGAACGGCGCGGCGAGAATATTGCCGATTCCGGAGAACAAGCTGGCGATACCCTCGGGAATCCGGCCCAGCGCGGATAGCAGGGCACCGCCCAGCGACGCAACCGCTTCGAGCGGCGCGGTGAACAGGCTCACGATCCCGCCCGCCAGCGACTTCAGAATGCCCGCGCCGAACTCGAATGCCCGGCTCAACAATCCGCTTTCGCCGCCGGAGAAGAAGCCGATGACCTTCTCGAACACATCACGAAGTAAGCGCAAAGGAAACAGGACCAGAGACAAGATACCTTCGCCCAGCGTTCGAAGAATGGAAGCGCCGAAGGAGAACACATTCCCCAGCATGCCGCCGCCATCACCGGTGAAGAGTCCGCGAATCCAGTCGAAGACGCGCCCAATGAGCCGGAATGGAAGAAGTATGACGTCACCCAGTCGGGAAAAGAGGCTGCCGATAACTGACGGAATGGCCTTCAACCCTGACCACAACCCGGCAAGAACGTCCTTTGCCCATCGGAATGGGGTCAACAGGAATTGCCCCACCGCGCCCGCGATGGCCTTGAGTCCGTCCACCAGCGACATGTCGCCGGTCAGCACCCGCCAGACCGCGTGAATGATCCTGCCCGCCGCCACGAAAGCCTGTGCAATCATGCGTACGGGCAACAGGAAGCGATAGGCGAATTGCCCCGCCCATACCAGGCCAGACACGATTATCTTTGCCGCCCAGGTCACGACCCGCACCACGATGGCCAAGCCCCGGACAATCAGCGACAGGTTCCAGACCACGACGCGCAGGGCGTAGGCCAGACCTTGCAGCAGCACGCCAGCCACGGTCCCAATGACCTGCCCGAGACTCCGCCAGGCCGCGCCATCCGTGGCGCCGGCCGCCACGCCAAAGACCTCCAGGATGGAGAGCACCGCCCGGCCCAGCGCGCCGAAGGCCGTCATGAGCGATTGCACGGCGGGTTCGAGTATCGCGCGGACGCGTCCAAACGCTTCCGAGAACGCGCCCCACAGCCCCGCCAGAAACTCCCGGACCCGGTAATAGACTTGGAAGACCGTGGTGACAAAGCCCATGAGTCCCGCCGCCTCGAGCTTCTGGGCCAATTCCGCGGACATTTGCCCGACGCCGCCATTCAGGGAGCTTACCAGCGCCTGGATGCCCTGGACCGCGAGCCGGACCTTTTCCCAGACGCCCGCGACCATGTCGCGGATGCCGCCGAAGTTGGTCTCCCAAGCCTTCTTCAGGAGGTACACCGCCAGGACAATGCCCGCGATGGCCGCCGTGACGGGAAGGAACCATGCGGCAATGGCCGAGCCAACTCCAGCCGCCGAAGCGCCGATGGCCAAGACGCCCGCCTTGATGGCCGGCAGGGCGAGTCCAAGCATGCCGATGCCCGCCATGACGCCGCCCGCCGCCACGAGAATGCCGCCCAGCGCCATGGACAGCGTCAGGACCACGCGCGTCACGCCGGGCACGGATTTTGCCAGGCGTTGCAGCACAAGGATGGCCTTCGAGATTCCGCCGATGACCGGCCCGATGACGGGCAGCAGCGTCTTGCCCAGTATCTCGAACAGATTGCTCACCTGTTGCCGGAGCAGCGTGAACTGCGAGCCGATGTCCATGTTCATGGCCTTGGCCATGGTTTCCGTCACCGTCGCGCCGGATCGCATCGCGTCGCCAACGGACTGAATATTCGTCTCCAGCGCGTCCATCCCCTGCGTCATCTGCAGCACGAACTTGACGGCCTCGTCGGACCCGAACGCTTTCTTGAGCGTCACCTGCGCGGCCGCCTGGGACAGGTCCGGAAACTGGCTCTGCAATTCGCGGAGGATGGGGATGACGCCCTTGAGCCGCCCCGCGGAATCCGTGAACGACAACCCCAGTTCGTCTCCGGCCTCGGCGGCCTTCATCATGAACGCCTTATATAAGGTGCCCGCCTCGGAGCCGGGCATGGTGGTCTGAAGCTGCCCCAGGATGGCGAGTTGTTCTTCCATCGGAACTCTGGATGCCGCCGCGACCGCGCCGATGTTCTTGATGGCGTCGGCCATCTGCGGGCCGGTGGTCTTGAAGGCGGCCACGGTCTGGGACAACGCGCCGGAGAAGGCGGTTGCCCATTCCATGTCGCTCATGTCCGCCATGATGGGCTTGAAGATGCCGTAGGCCGTCGTGAACGTGCCGACCATTTCGTCCGTCGTGGCCTTGGTCGCCTTGCCGGTGATCGCCGCCATGTTCGTGAAGATGCCGACGGCCTCGTCGCTCAGGTTCGCCAGTGCGGATTTCACGTCGTATGTCGCGGTGATGAACTGGGCTTTCCGCGTTCCGGCCCACTGGTTCGTGAAGGACTCCGCCGCATTCTCGATGGCGTTGAGGTCCTTCACGCCCACCGACGAGAGTTCGCCGAGGGCCTTCTGCGTTTCTGCTGTCGACGCCACAAGCGCGGCGGGAACGGCGAGCATGGCCAGGCCCGCGCCAATCATCATCGTGCCCTTCTGGATACGGTCGAGATTCAGCGTCATCCGCTCGCTGGCCGCCGCGACGGACGCGTCCAGCGATTGCATGGATGATTCGATGCGCATCGCGTTGCGCGAAAACGCATCCTTCATCGAAACGACAACGCCCAGTCCCAGATCGTTCACTTCCTGCGCTCCATCTGTTTGCGCTCATACTCGAGTTGGGTTTCCAGCATCTCCACAAAGCGGCGGCGGACGTGCGCGGGCATGGCCATCACGTCGCCATAGCTCCAGTGCAGTCCGCCGTAGGCAAGGAAGAAGGCGTCGGTCAGAGGGTGGCCGCCTGGGGGAATAAAAAAGCCGGTTCCGCCTCCAGCCGCGTTTGGATGACCGCGCCGCAGGCGAGGCAACTGGTCTTGATCACCGTATCGATGCCGCCGTCCTTCGCGCGCATTTCCGCGCGCAGCGCATTGAGGTCATAGGCGGGCAGGTCGAGGAACGTCTTGCGTGTCGGCGGTTTGCCGCCCAGTTCCTTGATGCGCATGAGCATGGCGGAATGGATGCCCGGATTCTTCAGCGCCACGAGCCGCTTTTCCATGTGTCCATCGAGCGGTATGAAGACAACTTCCTTCTCCGATTTCGGCAGCTTGAACCGGAACTCGCGCTCGGCGGGATAGGGTGTGACCGTGAGGTCTTCGAGATTGATCTCGACCGGATTGTCCTCGCCGCAATACGGGTCCGGGCAGTGGAGCGACAACGCCACCTCGTCGCCGAAGGAAATCTGGCGCAGCTTCACGAGCAGGAAAAGCCGGTCGCCGCTGAGCAGTCCGAGCACGTCTTCCATGGCCGGTGCGTCATTGCCGCCGAGACTCTCCAGGCAGTTCAGGAGCACCTGGTTCACCGCCGCGCCGTTCTTCATCAGGCGGCGGTCGGTAAGCAGCGATTCCTCGTTGCCGGTAATGGGACGCAGCGCGGCCTCGATGCCGCTGGGAAGTTCGAAGGTATGCATGTTGGTTCTCCTCAATCGTCCGTCCAGAACTGGTAGCAGATGGTTAGCGACTCGATGGTGTTTTCCGTGTTGCCGCCCTCGAGTTCGGTGTACTCGACCTTCTTGACCCAGGCGCCGTGCAGCGTCCAGCGCCGCGTCTCGTTGCCAGAGCGGTCATAGCGCACGATGTCGATATCGCGCATGTAGTCGTTCGGCAGGCCGCCGGTGGTCGCGTTCACGTCCACCTCCTGCTTCAGCCAGTCGAGCGTGGCCTCGTCGGTGCCGTCCTGGAGGATGCCTTTCTCCAGCACAATGTCGTCGAACTTCACACGGCCCGCCACCTTCTGGTCGAACATGGAGCCGCCCGGCGCGAAGACGACCTCCTCGAATTCCGTCGTCGGTTCCTGGCCCTTCTGGAACAGGGCCACGTCGAAGCCGTTCACCTCGATGGCGAATTGCCAGTTCTGATAGAGGCTCTTCGGCATGTTGCCACTGCGCATTGCGGATACCTCCTATGCGTTGCCGAGGACTTCCGAGAAGGTCGCCCCGGTATCGGTCATGATGAAGTTGAGTTCGATGAATTCCGCCGTCTTCGTGGGTTTGACGAAGACGCGGCAGATGAGTTCGTAGCGGTCGATGACGGCGGGCGTGTTGGTCTCCTCGTCGCATTGCACCGCGAAATCGTAGAGTCCGCCCTTGTCCTTGATGTCCTGCAGGAACGGTTTGATGAGCCGCAGCAGCGCGCGCCAGGTCTGTGGATTGTTGGGCTGGAAGACGACGAAGCGCGAGGATTCCGCGATGGCCTCTTCCATGAACATCATGAGCCGCCGCACGTTGACACGGTCCACGGCGGACGGCTGGCTCTGCAGCGTCCGCTGGCCCCAGATGTTGATACCCGTATCGGGGAACACGGCGATGACGTTCACGCCCTCGGGGTACAGAACATCGCGCTCGCCCCGGCTGGTTTTGTACGCCACCGAGAGCGCATTCAAGACGCGGCCCCGGTCGATGCCCGCCGGCGCGTACCACACCTCGGTCTTCTGGTCGCTGCGGGCGTAACACCCGGCCACCGCGCCGGAAGGCGGAATCAGCTTCGATTTCCCCGTCATCGGGTCGGTGATTTCCAGCCACGGGTAGTAGAGCGCGGCATAGGAGGAGTTGAAGGCCGCGTGCGAATAGAGCCCCTGGCCCTTGCGGAAATCCACGGCCTCCTGCGGTTCCAGATGGATGGGTGTATCCGCCAAAAAGATGAGGTCCTGCCTGCCTTCCACGTAGGCGACGGCGCCGCTGATGACGGGCGCCGTGGTCACACCGGGGACGGACAGTATGTTCAGCGCATCCACTTCATCGAAGGCATAGACGCCCGTGTGCTGGGAAGGGTCGCCCAGATAATCGATGTCGGAAAGGTCCGCCAAACCGTCTTCGCCGCCGGAAAGCGTTTGATTGCCCACGGCGGGCCGGTCCGTCGCGAGGCCCGTGGTTACGGAAAGGTCGCGCGTGGTGATCCAGTTGGACTTCCCGTTGACGGCCAATTCGACATGGTTCGCGGAGGACTCGTCCATGGACAGACCCTTGAACACCTCGACCACGTTGCCTTTGTAACGCACAGTGAGGTCAAAGACATTCGCGGGGTCCAGGTTATTGTCCGCGATTTCCACGGAGAGCCGGTCGCCCCAGGCACCTTCATTGATCGCCGATATTTCGAGTGTGCCCGCGGAATTTGCGCCTCCGGCAAGCGTTGCTTGCGCGGCGGCTGCGGCCACACCGCTGTCCACGGTCGCCGCCGACACCAAGGCGGACGCTGCGAGGTTCGCCGTGACACCCGTAACCACTTCGTCCGCCGTAGTGATTGCCTCGCCCGTGTCGTCCGTGGCCAGATGGACGGTGATGGCCGTCCCCGTAACTTCAACCGACAGCGGGGTATCGCTGCCCGCCGCAATAAGCGCGATGGAAATGGCATTGCCCGCCACGCCAGGATTCCTGGCGGTCCATGTGATCCGGTCCGTACCCGGCGTGCCTGAACGCAATACCGCCGCAACGGCATTTCGTCCGGTGAGTGTGGCCGTGGCCTTCTCCGCCGTGAGCGTGCTCCGGTCCGTCGGATCGGTCAGATGGGCGACGCGGTTCACCCAGAGCACCGCGCCGCCGTTGTCGAAGAAGGCGCGCGCGGCATAGGCGAGGTATCCGGCGGCAATATAGCCGCCGAAGGTGTTTATGAATTGTTCCCAGCTCGTTACGAGCGTGGGCTTGTTGATGGGACCGCGTTCCGCGATGCCCACCATGGCCGCGGAAGAGGTCGAGATCTGCTTTACGTAGAAGCTGAAGTCCGTCTCGCGGACCATCACGCCGGGGGATAGTTGTGTCGTCATGGTTACTTGCCCTTCCGCGTGCGTTTCCCGCCAGAAATGACCTTGGCTGGAGACGGCGACGAGGTTTCCAGCGGCGCTGCGATTTTGGGTTGCTCGGTTTCGCGGAGGTCCACGTAGTTGCGCCGCTGGGCCTGCTCGAGTTCCGGCGATACCAGGTCCGAGGCAATGGTGCGGCGTTCACGCGGCCCAAGGTGCAGGCTCGTACCGTCCGCCAACTGGAAAGTCAGCGGCTGAAACAGAAGGTTTTTCACTTCAATCATGGTTTTCTCCTTGTAGAGGGGGTTCATGGGTTCGGGTTTCTTCGATGCCGCCGGTGTACTGGAAGGTACGGTCGCGGGTGAGCTTGCCCTCGCGGACGATGCCGTCGTAGACGGGACAGTCCTCGATCCGCGCGCGGCCGCTGGCCTGGCGCAGGTTGGAAAGGTTCACGCGCTTCAGACCGCCCAGCGGGGTAAGCTCGGTGAGATTGAGCGTCCCGTCCGGCGACAGGTCGAGCACCTGATGGACCTGGTAGAACCGCGCAACGCGCTCCTGGAACTCGAGCAGTTCCGGTTCCGCGGCCGTCGTGACGATGATGTCGAAGTCCAGGTGGTAGAGGCGCGGCGCATTGCATTCCTCGTAGGAAAGCGCCGGGACATCGCGCTCAAGAAACCGCGCCAGCGTCCGCCGGACCGTGTTCTCCGTGAGCACCGGACCCTGCAGCAAAACACTCGGGGTTCGCTTCACCTCGAAGACATCCTCCGCCGCGACCAGCACGGCATCCGGATGGATGTCCCGCTTCGCCAGCCGGATGAATTTCTCGACGACTTTCCGAATCGCGCTCAAACCACGGTCCTCCAGTAAGCACTCTGATGGTTACTTACCGGAAGAAAGGGAAAACTGTCGGGTTGAGGGTTATACTGCGGACACGCTTGAGGAGATGTCATGAGGGAGATTCTTCAGATATAGTTATTTCAATCTGACCAGCACGGACTCGTGTGGATAAGGAACTTTAGCGGCTGCTCAGCCAGGAGATTGAAATGGACCCCCGACAACTGTGCATAGATGAGCGACTCCGTTTGGGCTGTGTTTATTGCGGAGGAGAGCCGGATACGCGGGACCATGTTCCGTCGAAAATCCTACTTGATGAACCGTTTCCGGCGAGCCTACCCGTTGTTCCAGCGTGTAGAGAATGCAATCAGAGTTTCTCCTTGGACGAGGAATACTTGTCCTGTTTGCTGGAAGTTGTCCTGAAAGGTTCCGTCGACCCGCAAGAGCTTGAGCATGCGCGAGTCAGAGATATACTCACGCGTAAACCCAGCTTGGCCGATCGCCTTCTTGATGCCAAACATGTGGACGAGAATGAAGAAATCACATGGCAACCGGAATTGGAGAGAGTGAGAAACGTATTGCTTAAACTGGCACGCGGCCACGTTGCATATGAGCTTAATCAATCAAGAACAGAGAGCCCGAATAACATAACAGCAATTCCACTGGCTCTATTGTCAGAGAGCGACCGAGGACAATTCGAGCGGGGACTTGTTGACGAAATCTCTGGATGGCCCGAAATAGGCTGCCGTGCATTTTACAGGGCATGCGGTGTTCCTCCCGATCCCCATCAGGACGGCAATTGGATCGTAGTCCAGGAGCATCAGTATCGTTACATGGTTTTTGAAACCTCAAGCGTTGTCGTTCGTATCGTTCTGAGGGAGTATTTGGCCTGCGAAGTTGTTTGGGATATTGCGTAAGGAAAGGGACGAAGCCACCTGCAAACACGACAGGTTCATCACAAGTATGTCTTCTTGCAGTGATTCCGGTCATAAGCCCAATGCCCTCAATACCTGCCGGTAATTCTCCAGAACCTCTTCGCGATACTGCTCCATCACCGGATGCAGAAACGGACGCGCGGGGATGATGATGGTCGCGCCATTGGGGTGATGGATGGTGGCGCCGTACTCCATGACCGCGCCGATGTTCACCACGTCCTCGCCCTGGGGATTGACCGTCCCCCGCAAAAGCCCGACAAAGGCCTTGTCCGCCATGATCTTCTGTGTGATGGCGTTGACGAGGAATCCCGTATCGATAAGGGCCTTGCTGGAGCCTTTCCGGTCGATAGTGCTTTCCGCGAGCTTTGCGAAGGGCACGCCGCCGGGCGCCTGACTCTTGATGCCCCGCTGAATCTCCCGCACGAGCAACAGCGCGTTCTTCACCGTCGCAGCTCGCAACGCCGCCGCCATGCGAGGTCCAAGCGAATTCCCAAGAACGGCTTTGGCCTTGGCCCAATCTCCCGTGCGCCTAACCGGCATGGATCTTCACCAGCCGCAAGGATTTGTGCGTGACCGCGCCGAAAAGTCGCTCTTCAACCACCGCCTGTATCCGGTACGTCTCGCCGTCGGCAGCAAGCCGGTCTTCGGCACGGACATCCGCCTCGGGCAATACCGACGCCACCGCGTCGATGTCGCCGGGCAGGTCGTCCGGAGGCGTGCGATTCAACTCCAGGGGAATCGTTCCCACTTCATCGAACTGTCCCTCGTCGTGGCCATAGAGATTCTCGCCGGCCTCCCGGCGGAGGATGGTGGCCTCCTGGCCCGTGGCGCATATCAACGCCCGCACGTCGGACACGGCCGTAGCGCGCTCTGGGCCTGACAGTAAGGACATACGTTTACTCCCTGCTCATAGATGACCGGGGCGATATGCCCCGGATGAACGAAATAGTCGTCCTCGGCAAGAGCGGCCTCGGGCTTCACCTCCTTTAGTCGCGACCTGTATTGCTCGCGCAAGTCGGCTTCGAGCTTCGCCCACTGTTCAGGCTGCCTGCTCTTGTCCACCCGCTTATCGCCGCTGCTGAAGGCGAAGGCATTCGCCGTCCGCGAACGCATGATTTCGCACGCGTGAATCCGGGCCAGCAGGAGCAGGAGTTCCTGTTCCACGCCCTCCGGCGCGGGCACGATCTCACCGTCCACGATGGCAAAGACCATCTCCAAATCGCGGGCGAGCATGAGCGCCGCTCTGTGCAGACACCGCGTCAGGGTATTCTCGTCGAATAGCGTGGCATCGCTGTCGCCGAGGTCCGTGCGCAAGACGGCCAGCAAATCACTCGTTGCCACCCGTCAGTTCCTTCTTCTTCTGGCCGAGCGCATCCAGTGCCGACCGCCGCTTCTCGGTGCGCATCTGCGCCTTGGCGCGGTCGGGATCATCCATCGTATTCGCACTCGCGATGGCCTCCTGCGCGGTCATCGTGGGCAGGTTCGGCGTCTCAGGCGCCTGTTCCTGCCCCGACTCTTCCGGCTTCTTGTCAATCCGCGCCAGATGTCCGGAGGCGACCAGCGCCTCCATCTGTTTCGTGATCGTTTCCACCTCGACGGTCTGGCCCGGCTTCAGCTTCAGTCCCGCATCGGCAATCACGAGCATGCCCCGGCGTACGTTCTTCAGTTTCTCCATGGCTCGTAATCTCCTCAACCGCCGAGAATCTTGATCTTCGTGAGGATATCCGGACGCGTGACGCCCTGGCCCAGTTCCGACCACACGAGCCAGCCCGTCTTGAAACGGGTCTTCTGCTCGATGGCCTCGGTCTTGAGTGCCTCGCGTATGGGCATTTTGCCGACTTCCTCGTCAGGCACCAGGAGGATTTCGTTCAACGGCATAGACGAGGTCAGCAGAATGCCGCCGGTTCCGTAGTTTTTGATGACGCCCTTGGCGCGCAATTCCTGCTTCGTCTGCGGATCGAGGTCCCAGCCGCGCATGTCGTTGAAACGCCGCCCGCGCATGACGATGTACTTCACCGCGAGTTCCATGTCCTCGATCATCGAAATGGCTTCGTTGAGGCCGTCCGCCGTGAGGGCATTGCCGGAGATCTCGACCGTGTTCGCCGCGGGCACCGCCGCCGAGATGACGGTAAGCGTGCGCTTGTCGATTTCCTTGCGGATTTCGTCCGCCGCGCCGGTCTGGATGTCGGTCAGCGTGCCGATGTTGCCGTGTTTCAAGACGGAGATGTCCACCATCGGCGCGGAATGGATGCGGTTCGTCGGGAACTCGACTTCGTCCTTGCCGACCTCCTGTTCCCGCGCCTCGCCCTCCGTGCTGATCCAATGCGCCTTCACGGTAGGCTTCTTCTGGTAGACGGGACGCTCGCCCTTCGGGAGCGTATGCTGCGTGAGCAGCAGCGAGGAGATCTCCTTGCGTTTGATCTCCTGCTCAATGGGCGCGGCAACGGCCGCCGCCAGGGCGCGCATGCCCTCGGGAGACTCGAGCGCCTCACTCATGAGCCGCGCCATGGTCTCCATGTATTCCTGGCTGTGAATGTTCACGTTCTTGGTTTTCATGATGATTGGGATTCCTTTCCTCAGACGAGCAGCCGGAACTTGAGCGTTCCGCCGGCCACGGAAATGGCGCGCGCGACGACCAGTTCGCCTTCGCCGATGGTTCCGCCAGTGAGTTTGCCGTTCGCGGAGACCTTTAGGTCGTCGTCCGCATTGATGGTTCCCTCGAATACGTCGGTCTCGTAGACGCCGCCCATGCAGTAGATGCCGGGCATCTCGCCCGAGGCGTAGTCTTTAATCAGCAGCCCGAAGGACGGCGCGGTGGGGTCGGTGTTCACGGCGAACAGGTCGTTCCCGGCGATGGAAACCACTTGGCCGAGGGTGCCCGCGCCCTGGATATGGCCATCGCCATAGGCGAGACCTCGGTGACACGGATTGATGAATGGCATGTTCGTTTCTCCTGTGTGTTCCTGTTACTGGTTGGCGGCGGTGCCCACGCGCGACTCGTAGGCCGCCATGAACCCGTCGCGGAGCTTGTCTTCAAGGCTGGTCTTGCGGTCGTCCACATCGCGCGGACGCACCCCGGCATCACTGCGCATGGGCGGGTCGTCCTCGGTCTTGGCCGCTTCCTTCTTTTCCTGTTTGTCCGGCTTTTCCTCCTTCGCCTGCGCATCGGCCTTGGCCTTGCGCGCCATGCGCGAGAAGGCCGCTTCGGTCGCGGCAAACGCCTCGTCGGAAAGCTCCGTCAGCCGTTTCAGTTCCATTTCCCGCTCGTCGTCGCCCCCGAAATCCACGCCCTGCTTTTCCAGCTTGGCGAGCAGATTGCGGGCGCGGGACTTGTTCGCCGCCGCCTGCCGTTCCGCTTCGAGTTCCTCGACGCGTTTTTGCAGCTCGGCGACCTTGGCCTTCAGCGCCTTGTTCTCCTTCTCGAGTTCGGTGATCCGTTTCTGCGGATCGTCCGTGCCCGGGTTCTCCGGCGCGCCGCCGGCGGGCTTGTTCTTCGCCGCCTCGGCTGCCTTTTCTTCGTCTTTCTTCGTCTTTTCGTCCATGTCGGAATCTCCTTTGGATGGATCGTTGCCTGGTTGTTGCGAGGCGACCTGCAGAATCCGGGCGTTCTCGTCCGCGCCCTTGCGGTCGAGGAGGCCCAGCCCTGTGAAGGTCACGCCGTGGAGGATTTCATAGACGGGCTTGCCGCCCGATTCGCCGCCCTTCATCTTGCGTAGGTGCGGGCAGTAGTCGTTCTTGTTCTTGACCCGCTTGCCGCAGACGGAGCACTCGCCCTCGGCGTAGTCGCATTCCATCGAGACCTGCGCGATGATGCCCTTGCGCATGAGCTTGTGGGCGAGCCGCGCATGTTCGCTTTCCTGCACGTAGAGTTCGCCGACACATTCGATACGGCCGCCCTTCTCGTCTTCGAGGTAGTCCGCCGCGACGATACCGCCCACGATGTCCGCGAAGTCCTGTGAGTGCTGCAGGTCGATCTTCTTGTTCACGGCGGTCATGTGGCGGCTGGAAAGTTCCTCCGCCGTGAAGTGGTCGCCGTTCTTGTTGGTGCCCGTCCGGCACAGCACGAAGGTGAACTGCGGGTCGCCATCCGGCCCGGAGCGCATGGCTTCGGCGGAAAGGCCTTCATGGCTCTCAAACAACACCTCGACAGGAATGGTCGTGTGGAAGTTCGCGGCGGCGGAAAGCGGCGCGGCGCCCGGGATGTGGCTGGATTTCGTGCCGGAGGACCTCCGGCAGACGAAAAGCCGTTCCAGGGCGTTGGAGGCTTCCCCATGCCGCGAGGTGATGTTGTAATGGTGTTCCTTGCTCTGCATCCGGCTGTCGCGGCCCAGACCGGCGATAATGGTCTTCATTTCCTCTTCGTTCGGATACGCATGATCGCGATACGATATGAGCCAATGGGGAATGTGGCGCGCGCTGCCGAGGAAAGTCTGAAAAAACTCCGAGGCATTGACCTTGGTGACGGTTTTGTGGTCGGTCTCGTAATACTTGACCTTCGTGTCCGCCCGGAGCGTCAGGCCCTTCCAATAGGTCATGAGCCCCTCGACGAAGTGATAGGACCGCTCGTAGTTGGTCGTCGAAAACTCGGTGGCATAGGGCGGGTCGAAGTAGGCCAAGTCCGCCTTGACCTTCGGAAGCAGGGCATTTACGTCCTCGCAATGCGCTTTGCAGTCCTCGCCATTGTCGAAAACGAGTGCGTTGATGCGCCGCACGTTGTCCGCGAAGCGTTCCTTGAACTCCTCGGGGTTATCCTGCCGCCTCCCATAGCCCGTCGAGGACGAGAAATGACCGAAACCGCCCTTGCCGCTCATGCAGGTCTTGCCCAGCGCGAACAGGGCGATGTCTTTTTTGAATCCTTCGAGCCGGTCGCAGTTGGCGCGCATCACATCGATAAGCTGATGGACGCCCTTGGCGAAGAAAATGCCCTTGAAGTTGTCCTGGACAAAGCTGCCCGCCTTGGGGTTGTCCCCGAGTAGCATCTCCAAGTCATCGTCCGAGAGCCGGATGGACTTGTTTTCAATTATGGCGCGCGCCGCGTGGTGGCAGTAATGGAGCCGGTCGTTCGCCACGACGCTCAGGCCCTTGGTCTTGAACATGTACGCCACGACCGCTGAACCCGAGAACACGTCCACCGCCGACTTCACGTCCTGCGGTGTGTTTCGCCAGATCCAGTCCACCAGCTTCTGTTTGGAGCCGATGTAGTTCGTGATGTACTTCGGGCGCTGTTCCGGCGGCAGTTCCTCTTGCGCGCCCGCGCCGCCATCCGAGGCGGCTTCCGCCTCCAGAGCGCCCAACTCAACCTGAAAAGCGGCATCGGCCTCCAGCAGGAAGCCAAGCCGCTCCAGGTCCGTTGCAAACAGTTCCATGCGGTTCTCCCGGTATGTGGCGGGACACGGTCCACGGCGGACCGCAACCCCGCTATGGGTTACTTACCGGAAGAAGGCGGAAACTGTCGGGTCATGGAATTACTTCTTGGGGGAAAAGCCTCGGAGGATGGATGAGGCGCAGGATTCCAGACTTGGAGACTCCAATGTTGCGACGTCCAAGAAGGCGCCATTGTAGGGCGACCGCGTCTGGCGGTGGTATTCGAGAAAATCGTCAGGCAGGCTGGTGACATCGGCCTCGACAAGGCGGTTGAGGACCCAGTTCGCTTCGTCTTTGCGAGCAAGGACGGCGGGGTTCCTGCTATCGATATAGAACATCTCGATATCGAGCCCCGGACCGGGACCCTGGACCCAGACGCCAACAGGCTCGTACCAGGGGCGGTTATTCTCGTCGTGGCGCAGCACGCAATCGACCATATAGCGATATTTCATGCCCATTCCTCCGCGATTTGCAGGTGTTCCTCGAGTAGCTCCGCGTCAATACGGTCGAACATCCCGGCATTTGCGGCCTTGTACTTCACCCAGTCGCGCCAGTCACGGGCGTAATCCGGCTCGGAAATGGGTTCGATAAGCTCGACATGAAAGCGCCGTCCTCGGTCATCTGTGAGATCGACGATCAACCAGCAGTTTTCGAGGGTATCGCGGACGGTCACTTGGACGATCTTGACCGTGTGTGCGTACTGCCAGCCGTTGTTGTAGCCCACGGATTTCCAGAGCAACCAGAAGTCCGAACGCGTATGTTTGCCCTGCGCGTCGAAATGAGGAGCGATCCTCGTGACGGTGAAGCTGTCCACGAGTTCGCCAAAGAGTCGCTTCCCATCCTCGCCGAAGACCTCCATGCGGCTGCCCCGCTCATTGAAGAGCCGCAATAACCCCTGTATTCGGGCCTTCTCCTCGTCGATGAACTCCTTCACAGGACGACCTCCTCTATCTTGCGCCCATCGGGCAATGCGGTGATGCCGCGTTTGGCGAAGCTCTTCAATACGCTATCCCGCTCGGCCGTGTTCTCCGTGACGATGTACTCGACGTTGTCCAACAACGTGACCGAGTACTTGAAGATCGTCTCGTTGTTGGAGGAACCCGCGAATTCGCGCCACTCGCTCGGGGTGCTTCCGCGCCGGTTCCGGACATAGTCGTCGGTTACGCGGCCAAAGGCGTCGTGGTCATAGCTGACCGCGTCCATCCGGCGCAGCAGCCGCTTCTTGAAATACAGCCCCCGGTTCGTAGGCTTGCCGCGCGCGGGCAATTTCTTGATGCGCGTGAAGAAATAGCTGGCGCCGCCAGTGTCCATGTCCGCCTCCGGTGACATGCCCCCCGGCGGAATGCCGATGCGCATCTTCTCGACGGTGCTCACCATGGCCCCGTTGTTCTCCAGCGCCGTTTCGATGAAGGTGTTCATGCGCGCGCCGTCCGTCAGCTTATGAAAGAGCGCGTGCCCCTTCATTTCCCGTTCCAGGTCGGCGTCGCTCAGGTCAAAGCGGTACTGATGCCGGTACCCGCCCTCGAGTTTCCGGTCGAGGAACCCGAGTTGGTATTCACCGTGGGGGTTATAGCCGGGCATGGTTGCGAGATCGCGCACGCCGAGCCGCTGCTGCCAGTAATCGCGTAGCGTCTGCACCCGCTCGGTCACCGACGCGTCCCGGTCTTCGAGGCCCTTCAACACCTTCTTGTATGCATCGCCGCCGTCTTCCTTCGTCACGTAGGCCATCTTCCGGAGGTACATCCACTCGGTATGCTCGGGCAATGCCTCGGCGGTGTTGACGCCCAGTTCCTCGAGTCGCGCCAATGCGTCGACCACATCGTCCGGCGAGCCATGCCGCGGAAGGGTAATCTCGATCTCGCCCCGCTGCGCATAGAGGTTGTCGTTGTTCCACGGGCGGTAACGCACCCGCGTGCCATCGGGAAAAGATGCCGTGTACTGATCACCCTTCTTCATGCGGCGGCCCCGGAACATGTCCGTATTCGACGCCGCGTCGTCCTGTACGGTGATAGCGCCCTTGTCGAGGGTGCGAAGGGTGTTTTCCACGCCGCCACGCTGGACGGTAAAGGCGGCCTGTGATGTCTTGCGCGGCGGTTCCTTCTTGCGCAGGTATTGCGTCAGGTTACCCTGAATACCCCGCCGTTCCTGCCGGGCCTTCTCCGCCTCGCCCAACCATGCGAGATAGCCCTTGGCCATGTCACGTACTTCGGCATCGTCATGCTTGATCAAGGCTTCCAGAGCCGACCGGTGTTTCAGGGCCTTTTCCAGACTGGTCATGTTGTACTGGCCATCTTGCTGATGATGGTTGACGGTTTTCACCGCCGCGAGAATGTCATCGTAGAAGGCATCTTCATCTAGCGCTTTGCCGATCCGCTGCGGCGCGCCGCTCAGGTCGCCCTTGTGCAGCCCGGCCAACATCCGCGCGTCCGCTTCCGGCCGCAGCTTGAACTTCATGACGGTCCGTTTCTTGCCCTGATAGGTCTCGGTGAACACGAGCGCGTTCTGGTCCTCTATGTCGTCGAAATCGATGGGCAGCGTCTTGCCCTGCCAGCCCAGCGCCTCGGCCTCCTGAAGAATGCGTTCCTGCCCGGCGCTGATGCGCTTGATTTTCCCCGCGGGCGCGGCCATGCGCTGGAAAGAGAACTCCTTGTCGCCGAGAATATCGCCGTAGAACCCCTCGAAATCCCGCCGCAGGTTGTGTTTCCGGGCAAGGGCCTGGTCATAGAAGTGTTTCAGGCCGGCCTGATCGCCTCCGAAGCGCCCTTCGGCATAGGGCCGCAACATAGCCAGATAGGCGTCATCGGAGATCTTCTCGACTTCCTGGATATGCCGCAGCGTAACGGCGGGGTCGAACCGGACCTTTCCGGCCTTCGCGGCGCGAAATACCGTGTTGTAATAGGGTTCCTGCTCGCCGCAGGCCCGGTTCGGGTGATAGTCGATGGACAGGCTGTCCTTGCCCAGAAACTTGAATGCCTGCCCTTTGTCGATGCCGTAGACGTGGCCGTCCTTGCCGCGAATGAACTGTTTGGCGTGCCCATCGTGGTTGGAAACCAGCCAATCGACGACATGTTCCCGCTGAATCTGCTCCAGTTCGAGCGTGGTGAGGTTCTCTGGCAGCGTGTTCCGGAAATCGAAATCCTCCCGCAGGTCCGTCCGCCAACGCTGTATCGAACCCATGCGCCCGTTGAGCCGAATGGTTCGGACTTCGACGGCGTCGGGATCGATAAGCCGTCCGATGAGATACGCGGATTCCTCGCCATGAGCGACGAATTCATCCCGCGCGGCCACCGGTTTGAACAGCCAGCGGCCGCCGTTCTCGTCCACCCAGAATTCCTTCTCGTGGGCGCCCTCGACCTGCGCTTTCCCTTCCAGCTTGAAACCACCCGCTTGCTTCTTCTTTGTCCACGCATCGTCCGCCGCCTCGAATTCAACGCCTTTCTTGGCGAATGGCGCGGTGGACGGCGCAACGGTTGGTGCGGCGGGAGGCGCGACCGGCGGTTTTTGGGGTGGCAACGTCGCGCTCGGCATCGCGGACTTGCCACTCTTCTTTCCATATTTCTCCTGATGCGCCGTGTAGCCACCCTCGAGTTTGGCGTGGATCGCCGCGACCTTGGCCTCGTCGGTCTCGGTGAACAGGGTGATGAAGTCGTCCTTGCTGCCCCATTGCCAGTTCTTGACCTTGCCATCCTTGGCCAGTTTCTTCAGGTCGCCCGCTTTCATCCCGGCGATCTGGTCATGGAACAGCTTCTTCTTTAGGGCGAGGGATTCCGCCAGCGGCTTCATCTCGTCTGCGGACACCAATCCACTGCCCGCGAGCGCCTGCTCCGCTTCCTTCACCTGCACCAGGAACCCCTTGAACTGCGCCGGTTCCGCGGGCACTACGACTTTCTCGACCGATGCCTGCGCAAGATCCTTGGCCTTTGTCACTGCCGCCTGTTGGGCCTGTTGCTGGACCTGCTGGGCCATCTGCTGGCCCGCCTTCTTCTGCAGCGCCTCGACGAGTTGCTGCTTGTTCTTCAGCACGCCGATGCCGTATTTCGCCTTGGCCGCCGCGAGTTCCTGCCCCATGAGGCCCGCGTGGTCCTTGCCCGGTTCGAGTTTGTCCAGAAGGGCGATGGTGTCCTCCTTGGTCATGTTGAGCGAGATACCCTGTTGCTTGGCCATTTCCTTGAGTTGCGCGGCGGTAAGGTTTTCCAGGTCCGGCAGGGGCGCGAGGGCCGCCTGCTCCTTGGCAATGACCTTGGCCTGCAGCAACGCGGCCTGTTTCTGCGCGAGCAGTTCGGCGAGTTCCGATTTCGTCCGGAGCAACCCGATTTGGTGTTGTTTGAGCTTGGCCTTGAGCGCCTCGCCCGCAAGGTCGCTGTGGTCAATGCCCGGTTCGGCCTGGTCCAGCAACTTGATGAAGTCGGCCTTGGTGCGCGCGACCGAGACACCATTCTCCTTGGCGAGCGTCTGCAATTGCTTTGATGTGAGCTGTTCCAGTTCCCCGATCTCGCCGCTCTCGAAGGCCTTCTTGAGCGCCGCGTTCTCCTGAGCCTGCGCGTCGGCCATGCCTTCGAGCACATGTGGCGGCAGGATGCACGCATCGCCTTGGGCGTCATTCGCTGCGGCCTTCGCGGACAGGTCCGAGCCGCAGATGGCCAGCGGCTTTGCGATGGTGTTCGTGCAGCGGCAATGGGGATGCGCGGGTTGCTGGGGAAACTTGTCGATGGGAAAGACCTTGCCGTCGAGGCCGTTGCACACGGGACAGGACCGTTCGTCCTCCATGCACAGCCATTCGAGCCGCTGCACGCCCGCGCGTTCGTGGAACTTGAGCCGCCCCATGTTGTGCGCGCGCAGGACCTCCGTCCGGGCGATCATTTCCATCCGGTACTGGGCCTTGCTGAAGACCCGCGTCCCGGCTTGGCGGAAGGAGTCTTTGTCCTCGATGACCACGCCGAGGTCGCGCACGATGTCGCCCGCGCCCTTGCCCGTGGCGATGCCGGTCAGCAGCGTGCGCTTGATGCCGTCGGCCAGCTCGCGATGAATGTCGCCCGCGAGCGTCAGGTTGTACTGCGCGAGGAAATCGAGGGCGTTCGTGTCCACGATGGTGAAGCACTTCGTGGCGAGCTTGTCGAGACCGCCGGGCGTGAGGTCTTTATAGAAAGGAAGTGCCGCGTCGGTCAGTTCACCGATACCCCGCCCTATGCCCAAGCGAAAGGCTTCCTTCGTGCCGCGCCGCCAAACGAGGGTCTGCTCGCGCTTCAGCCGTCCGAGGCTCTCCCCAATTTCCGCCTGGAGCTTCTCCAAGCCTTTCAGCGCGGCCAGCTTGTTGTCCGGCAGCGAAGCGGGCGCACCATATTGGCCGAGACTCGCCTTTACCTCGCTTTCCGCCTGTTTGATCGCCTGCGTGAGTTGCAACGTGACTTGCGCGGTGTACCGGTCGCGCGCCGTGAGACTTCGCTCCGTGGCCGCGCGGATGCGTTCGGCCAGGGTCGGCATCAGTGCGCCTCACGCCGGTCCAGAAAGCGGCACGCGGGCGCATCAAAGGCCCGGTCGGTATCATGGACCCGGCAGCGGTTCATATCGCCGTCGAAATGGGAGCACTCATCGCATATCGCGCCGGACGCGGTTGTGGAGAGTTCCGCCCCGAGAAGTGAAGCCTCCGTCGCCGGCGAGCCGATGTGCGCGTCCTTGGGTAGCCCCAGCATCTCCTGCGCCCGCTCGACGCTCAAGATGCCCGCCATCACCATGTCCACAATGGGCTTGACCAGCTTTTCGTCGAACAGGTCGATGGTTTTCCCCTCGGTGGCCCGGTTCGAGGTTTCGATTTCCGGGTCGAGGTCCATCTTCAGTTGTAGGCTGGACCGGCTGATGAGCTTCCGGTCGTAGAGGTCCAGCAGCAACCGCTTCATATCCACGGCGTCGCTGGGGTCGAGGTCATTGAACAGATACTGCAGGGTTTTGTCCCCGTGGCCGTGCAGTTCCATCCAGTCGTCGAAGACCCAGTCGAGCAATGCGCGCGCCGCCTGCTTGATCTCCCGGATCATGACCATCATCTTCTGCATGCTCACGGAGGCCGTCGCGAAGTTGGGGCCGTCGCCCGTCACGAGTGAGCGGGACAGGCCGAGCGCAACGACGATGTCTTCCTTCACCTCCTTCACCTTGTCCTCGACCTTGAGCACTTGGCCCTCGGTGCCGTGGGTTTCGACGGTGACATAGAAGGGGACGACGAGGCCGCTCTTGAGGTCCATCTTGTTGACCATGTCGCGGACCTGTTCGAGCATGCGCTGGTCGGGCATGACCATTTTCTGGCCGAAGGCGCCGCCCACCTTGAGCAGGCGGAAAGGCGTGGTCCAGCGTTTGGCGATTGCTTGTTCGGCGCGGCGGTAGTCCCGGAGCAGTTCGATGGATTGGAATGCGGGCAACACAAGCGAGTTGCCGCGTGGTGAAAAGGCGGGCGCGTCCCACTTGAGATGTATCACCTGCTCGACCGGCAGGTCCACGCCCTCGTCCCCGGCGGACTTGTCCTCGGCGAACTGGCGGACCTCGACAAGGTCGCCCTGGGCGTACTTCACCTTCACCGAGACGGGATTGACGCAGACGAGTTCCTCGATGTCCCGGCCCGACTCGGCGTAGCGTTTGAAGCCGACGGCGTCGCCCTTCACGAGCAACTGGAGGACCATGTCCTTCACGAATCGCGATATGCGTAGCCGCCAAGCCGCTTCGACGGCCTCGTCCTTCAAGGTCTTGTCGTCCGAGGTGAGCTTGATTTCGTCACCCACGGCGAAGGTGCGCCACGAGTTCACGCAGTTCTTCACCAGCGGCTCTTCGAGGTAGTATTCCCACGCCTTCCGCGCCCGATCTTCCCAGGTCGCCGGGATCGCCTCGTTGGGGTTGAGACCGGCAAAGGTGGTCGAATCCAGCGCCGCCGCCGTCGCCAGCGGTGCGTCCACCACGCCAGCGGCGGAAAGGCCCGGTTCGGGCGTTTCTGGGTTTTGTCGGGTTTCCATGCGGTCTCCTCCGGTAAAGGGCGACACAGGCCCACACGCGCCGCAAAACGGCCGAACGTGCGGAGGGCCTATGGGTTACTTACCGGAAAACACCGTCAACTGTCTGATAGGCGAGGGAAAGAATGTTGACACAAAACAATCATCTTGTTGACAAAGTACACATTCCTGGTGTATAGTTGTGTTTGTCAACAGAAAAGGAGTGCTTCAATGTCAGCAGATACCCTTCTCGGAGTAGCGGAAATTGCTGAACTGGCTGGTGTCACAAAGCAAGCGGTCAGTAATTGGCGGATGCGCTACGATCACTTTCCGCGTCCGGTCCAAGACCTACAAAGTGGCCCCGTTTGGAATAGGGAGCCAATCGAAGCATGGGTTAGAGAGTTCAAGGGGGAGAATGCTCATGTCTTGAGTTTCATCAATCTCAAGGGCGGGGTCGGAAAAACTACAACTGCCGTGGCTGTCGCAGAAATGCTTGCTCAAGAAGACCGCAAGCACGTTCTCTTGATAGACCTTGACCCGCAGACAAATGCGACTGTCACGCTAATCTCTGAAGAAAAGTGGGCGGAAATGGATAGGGATGGGCGCACCATAGCTCAGTTGTTCGAAGATCGTCTCAATCCGCAGGCTCCTCAGAGGTTCAACATTGAGGAAGCCATCGCGCGACGCGTGTCCACAATCAATGACGGTATAGCGCGCCTTGATCTACTACCATCGAGTATACGACTTATCGACCTTCAGGATCGCATTCCTATGATTGCGTTGTCTGGCAATTTCACGGTAAATCCACTTGAAATACTTCGCGTTGCTCTTCAACCGGTTATCGACAGATACGACTACATTATCATCGATTGTCCTCCAAGCCTGGGTACCGTCACCAAGAACGGGTTAAGAATCTCAACGGGCTACATTGTGCCAACGATTCCGGACATTGTCTCAACATGGGGCATTTATCAGATTGTTGACAATGTTGCTCGCTTCTCCCAAGACACAGATCATCCAATTCAGGCGCTTGGTATTATTGCGACAAAGGTACAAGCAAATAACCTTCATCGGCGGGTGATCGATGATCTTGAGAACAGAAGACTGGGCCGATTTGGTGAGGAAGGTGTTTTGCCTCAGCCCCCGTTATTCACTAACACGATTCCGCAAACTGTTGCCGTTGCTCGTGGTGCCGATGTCGATGCTGATATCCGCACATTCAAAGGCAAGTATGGCAACGCATACGAATCTCTGCATGGAGTCACTCAGGAGATAAGGCAATTATGCGAAAAGAAAAGGCACTAATAAAGCTTCTTTGTGGTTTGGTAGAGGTGATCGCTGATGAAGCCTCACGAAACCCCGATTTCGAGGCGAAAATAGAGGGACTTCTTTGCAATCTGCCCGAAAGAAAAGTTGTCTCTGGGCGAAAGTGCTCGAAAAAACAGGATCACGCGCAACTACCCGACATTTACGCGGAGTGGAAGAGTCGTAGTGAAACAGATTTCCGCCTTTGGCTGCGTGAGCAGTCGGTCACAGATCTGCATGCTCTAATTCGCACCCAGGACCTCGATTCCACTCGGCGGACTTCAAAATGGAAAGAACCCGAGAAGTTGGCTGAATATATTACCGATTGCCTGCGTTCTCGCCTTTCAAGAGGTTCCGCTTTCATCGGAAGAGAATCTATAGAATGATACCCAGTGTTCCTGCTGGTGAGCCCGGACTCAGATAAACACCGGGTCCGTGAGAACAGGCTTGAGCGAGACAACCTCATCGTCGCTTTGGTCGAGGCTTTCCTCTTCCCGGATCAGCAGGGCACAACGGACAGCGTCGATGACGTGGTCGTTGCCCTTCGAGTAGACGACCTTACCGTCGCGCAGGGTGTACGTATGCGTCGTGAATTGGTCCTCGATGTCCGTATCCTCGGCGGGCAGGACTAGCTGCTTTCGTTGCAACGCACCGTTGATGAGGCTGGTCATGAGTTCCTTGGTGCGCTTCTTCACCTCGCGGCCATCCCGCACGGCCAGCCGGGTCATGCCGCCGAAGTCGTAGCCCTTGAGCCGTCCTTCCAGCCCAAGCTCCTTGTACTTGTCGAGCGTCAGTAGTTCCTGCACCACGGCCAGGCCATTGCCGCCGTTGTCCACGCCCATGCCCATCGGCGTGTAGTACCGCTCCAGCAGCGCGAGTGTCTGTGCGATGTGCGGGTACGCCACGTGCTCCAGATGCAGGCGCAGCACCAGCCGCAATACTTTGCGTTCACCGGCCTCGATCTCATGGAAGACCACGAGTTCCGTCGGATCATTGGTATAGCCGAGGTCGCCGCCGATCCAGAACACGCCGGTCTGCGGCGTGAGGTTCAGCAACATCTCCAGCCGGTCATGGGCCGTCTCCTCGTCCGCGCAGTCGCGCAGTTCGGAATCGGTGATGACTATCTTCCGGTATTCGAGAATGTCCTGCCGGCAAAGGTTGAACTGCTCCACATTGAATGCGCCATACGATGGCTTGCCGTGTTCGCCCGCGACTTCGTGCTGCCAGCCCGAGGTGTCGCGCCCGCCGTAGAATTCGAGTAACTCTGCCTCTCGTTCATCGTTCCAGAGAGGGTTCAGCCAGGACGGCCACCGGAACACCGTGAACTGCTCGGAAAGCGTCAGCCGGTAATAGGTGGTGTTGCGCAGACCGTTCGGCGTCGAATAGATGCGCAGCGTCCCTTCTGGATTGAGGCATTGCCGCAACGCCTTCCACGCCTTCTCGGAAAGCCAGGCCGCCTCATCCACCCAGATACGGTCCACGTGCAACGACCGGAACGCATCCCCATACGCGCCCGCCGGCCGGAAGTACAGGATGCTGCCGTTGGTGAACTCCAGCCGGAAGTACGGCTTCCGGTGAATCTTCGGCTTGCCGTACTTCGTGATCGCGACGCTGTTCATCAGGTCATCGTTGTGGTCAAGCTGGAACTCGATTTCCTCGATAACCGTGTCAAGATGTCCCTGATGCGGCGCGGCGATGAGTCCCTGCCCGCCGCGCGTGATGAAGGCGAAGTGCAGTACCTGTGTCGTCAGGTTTATGGTCTTTCCAACCGCCCGGCCGTCGAGGTGGATAATGTTCCGGCCCGGACACAGAAGGTCCTCCCGCTGGTGGGGCCAGTACTCCCTCGGCGAGCCATCCCGGTTCGCAAGGTATGCCTGGCCCCACCGCAGGGGACTCGCCAGCGTTTCCGCAAGGCGCTTTTCCTGTGCCGAGAGAGACGCCATCAGATCTGAGCGGCCCGCAACGCGCCGTTGATGATTGTTCCCGCGAGGTCGCCCAGGATCTGTTGGACCGCCAGCATGCCCTCGCGGTCGCGTATCACGGCCGCGATATCCGCCGTGGCTTGGTCAAGCTCATCCCACTCAGGGTACTTCTGCGGCGTGGCCGCGAGCTGCGCCAAGGCTGCCTCGATATGGCCCGAGGCGAGTTCCTTTCCGATCTCGGCCAAGGCCTGCCCGGCTTGGCGCACGGCAGCTTCATGTTCGCGAAGGATTTCTTTCATTCCGTTTCTCCTTCCGCCTCGCCTTCCGCTTCGCCCTGCGCCCACCGGTCGAGCGTGGCCAGGCCGTCGCGCAGCCGGGTGCCCATGCCCGTGAGCCGCTCGGTATCAGGATGGCCGCTGGCCTCCAGCGCCGCGTTGGCCTCCTCGACATACTCCGGCATGTGCCGGTTCATCGTGGCGATGGCGCTCTGGATGCGCTCCGGCGGTTGCGTCGTCGCACAGCCCGCCAGGGCCGCCGCAGCAACAACGATCATTCCTTCCAATAGTCTTCGCACGTTCATACCTCCTGTTTCGCGGCCCGAAGGCCGCACCGATGTTTCTCCCGGAAGCTCTTGACTTTGCCCCGGGAACCAAGCGTGTATGTGTATGCCGCGGGCGAAGCCGCCCGTGGCAAGCAACCGGAAACCAAATGAGAGAAAGGAATCCCACCATGCCAGAGCACACCATCCACGAAGCCGCCGAAGCCTTCCTCGGCCATCTCCGCGAACAGGGCAAGAAGGAGCGGACGCTGTATACGTACCGCAAGGATCTGGAAATCGTCGAGGCCTTCTTCGGCGGGGACAAGAAGATGAGCAGCATCCGCACGCCACAGGTCGGCAAGTTCTTCAAGTCCGATACGCTCCTCAAGCTGCCCACGGGCCGGGAACGCGCCAAGCCCACGCTGGACAAGACGGTCCGCGTCTTCCGCATGTTCCTCGTGTGGGCGAAGGACACCGGCCAGCTCGCCGACCTGCCGCTGCCCAAGGACACGCCCATGGGCCACAGCCGGGTGAAGGAGCAGGACGATGACGGCCAGCAGTAACGCGGCCATCATTCCGCTCGCGCCCCGGCGCACAAGGCTGGCGGACCACCTCGAAGCGTTCCTGACGAAGCTCACGGTGGACAGCCGCTCGAAGCACACCGTCAGCGCGTACCAGCGCGACCTCGCCCGGGTCTTCGAGACGCTCGAATCGTTGCGGCCCGTGCTCACCATCGCGGACGTGACGCCCGGCCTGCTCGACCAGGCGCTCGCGGCCCCGGCCATTGTGAACACCGCCCGGGGCCAACGGTCCGCGGCCTCGCTGCACCGGCTGAAGGCGGCGGTCAAGGCATTCTTCGCTTGGGCCAGAGACAATGGCCTCGTGGCCGAGAACCCGGCGCGCAGTCTCCGCCTCAAACGGTTGCCGCGCAAGCCACCGAGCTTTCTGACCCAGGCGGAGAAGCGAAAGCTGCTCAAGGAACTCCGGGGGCACAACGCCCCGGCGGACCGGCGCGACCGTGTCATCTTCGAAGTGCTGCTCGGCACGGGCATCCGGCTCGGCGAACTGGTCGGCCTCGACCTGGACGACGTGGACCTTGACGCGAAACACCTGCGTGTCCGCGCCAAGGGAAACATCTGCCAAGTAAAGTTTCTCAAGACCGACCTCCGTTCATTGCTGCGCGCCTGGCTCAACGAGCGGCGGCGTCTGACATCCGCCGAGGAGCGCGGCTTGTTCCTGTCCAACCGCGGCACGCGCATCACGCCGCGCCAAGTGGCCCGCCGCCTCGATGACTGGTTGGTGCGCGCGGGCATCGGCAAGCGGCTCTCGCCGCACGGCCTGCGCCACACCTTCGCGACCCACCTTTACGACGCGACCTCGGACCTGCTCGTGGTCCAGCGCGCCCTCGGCCACCGCGACATCGCGACGACCGAGATTTACACCCACCTCGTTGACGGCCGGCTCGAAGAGGCGCTCGAACGCCTCTGAGTCCCGGCCCGCATTCCCGCGCTCCTTCGTGGAGCGCATCTCTCTTCGCAAGCAAGCATTCGTGACAGTCACCATGACAGTCCTCACAGTCCCCGCCGAAGAACACAAACCACCAAGCAACGGCGGGAAGGAATGCTCAGGAGAGATTTCCTCGAACACGTCTTATCTGACCTCTCACGCATCGTCCGTCTCCGAATCGCCGCTGTTTGCGGGGTCTTCCGAATCGGGCAGCCCGGTGTTATCCGAACTCTTTTTCGCGTTTTTCCACGGGCGATCCGTCTTCGCCGCCTTGGCGCCTGGCTTGGCGCCTGACTTGGCGCCGGTCTTCTCCAGGAGTTCCGTCGCCCAATCCGCCGGCGTCGTCTGCGGTCCCCGGGGCTGGTCACCCTCGCGGGCGATCTTCGTGGCCTTGAGATCCTTCATGTGCGCGCGGATCATCATGTCCAGCTTCTGGGCGGCGTCCACGTTCCCTTCCACCTGGGCGCGCATCAGCTTCACCGAGTAGATGGCCACGAGTTCGAGTTGCAGGAAGTCGCTGGACTTGTTGAACTCGAAGTCCTGGTAGAGCCGCTCGATCAGCTCATCGAAGGACTCGCGCTCCTCGGCGTTGAGGCACTTGTTCGCGAAGATTCCGTGCTTCATCGGATTGAGATTGCCGTCGGGCGGCCCCATTCGTTTCTTGGGGGGCGCCGTCTTGCCCTCGTTCCTCTGCCAGCGGTCCAGCTCTTCCATATCGCGTCGATTCATTGCCATTGTTGGTGTAAGTAGCTCCCCAGACTTGTTTTCCGGGGCGGGAGACGAAAACAGCCATAATCATTCACTACGGGTTACATACCGGAGCCGCCGCCGAACTGACGGAAATCAGCGCGGTCCCTTGGCAAGAATCTGGTTAACGCGCCGCGTGGTGATACCCGCCAAGCGTGCAATCTCGTTCGTGGGCACGCCTTCCCCGCGCAGGGTGAGAATGAGTTGCCGCCGTTCGCGCAAGAAGGTCTTGGGCGAGGGAATCCATACAAGGCCTGTGCAGTGCTTCTGCACCTCGGCAAGCAATTCCGGCGGCAGAGTATCGCGCGCGTTTGCGTAGGAGGTCGTCATACCGCGACGGTCTCCTTCGGGATGCGCGGCGGCCACACGTCCGCGTTGGCGAAGCGAAGCGTGTTGCGGGCGCCGTTCCAGTCGTGGACGATCTCGATATGCGTTTCCGTGATCTGGCCCAGCGCATCCTTTGGCCCAACGAAACACACGAGACCCCAGTCCTGACCGCAAGGGAATACGAACCGCCCCCTGTTCTGATAAAGCCGCGCCTCGGACCATCCGAGCGCCTGGGCCTGTTCGCGGATGGCATCCACCTTAGCCAATGCGTCGGGAGCAATGGTGCGCTCGAAACGGTAATCGCCTTCCTTGGGGAACCGGAACGGCTCTGGTTCCGGCTCTGGTTTGCGATTGGCTGGTGGTATGTAGCTGGCCGGGTTGAATGCGCGGATGACCGCCTTGAGCGCGGCGTGGCCATACTGGCCGATGGCCCATTCCTGCAATCTGTTGAAGCGGCTCCTCAGTTCCTCCCATGCGGTTTGCGAGAGACCGCCCGCCTCGAATCGCCGCCGCGCGGATTCCATTCTGCCGCGAAGCCATGCGAAGTACTCCGGGTCCACGCGCCGATAGCAGACGTCGCCGATGAAGATGTCTCGCGGCTCGTCATCCCGCAGTCCGGCCTGGTGCAGTTCGAGGGCGGTCGAGACGAAGCAGGGACCGCCGGTATGTGTCTCTGTCATGGCATTCTCCTCGGAAGAGGGGATTTATGTTTCTTCCGAGGGTTACTTACCGGCGGAATGGCGAGACTGACGAAGGCCGCTTGCGCGGGGCTTGCGATGTGAGGAATTCCTTGTGGCATCCGGGGCGGCAGGAATCGGTCCACGCTGACCCACTCAACACCCATAACTTCCTTGAAATCGTAATATGAACTCATCTCATATTACGATTTGTAGAGAGTTCTACATATTGGGTGGGGCTATGTGCTGGGTGGGGTGGAATCGGTGCAAAATAGCGCAACGCATTGGAATGCAATGGCTTATGACGGATTGTCATTTAGGCGGGGAAAATATGGCCAGATTGGGCAGGGAATGGGCTTCCAACGGTCAAAACAGACGCACAGTGGTGCTGCAAACAGACATGGAAAAGCCGCCCGAGACGTTGGGATTGCCTTGGGCGGGAAGTGCTAGAGAGGCTTGGTCAGACAGTCGATCTTGGTCTAGAAGGGGAGCAGATCGTCGTCATCGTCGCCTGCGCATTCCGGGGCGGACTCGGGCGCCTGTCTGGGGGCGTCGATACGTTCAAATCGATAATACTTCTGCACCTTGTGATCGGAATATTGCGCCCGCCAGACATCCCTTTGGCCGAGTATGATGCGATAGTCTTCGAGTTCTATCTGCCCCGCGCCGTTGAATACCCTGGAGAATACGGAACCGACACGACATCTTCCCGAGGTTTCGTTCCAGTTTCTCAGGCCCGGAATGGGGATGTCGTTTTCCTCGGCAAGCTCATACAGCTCCGAGGCAGTCCATTCCTGGCCGAGCCTGCCCTGCGTCTCGATGAGCGCGGCCATCGTGCGGATGAACCCCTTGCCCGGGTCGCTGACGCGTTCACGCGCATCGCCGTGGCCGTCCATGAGCGGCGCGGCCTTCAGCAGATTCTGGACAATCCAGTCGAGCGCGCAGGCCCAGTCCCGGAAATCGTGCCGGGACTCCCGCGTCCGGGGCCTGCCCTCGGCCAGCCACGCCCGGACAACGGCAAACACGCATCCCAGATAATACGGCTGCCGGGTGCGCACGTGCGCGAGCAGGTCGCCTTCGGGGTACTCGTGAAACGACGCTGACTGCGGCCGCTTGCGAATGCGGATGATGGATGAGCGGTTGGCGAAGTCGCGCGTGGTCTCGAAGCCGTTGGACGACACAAAGATGAAGAACCGCGACGGGTCAATCATCATCTCGCCCCGGTGCGGCACGCGGACCGGGAAGGCTCGCTCCGAGGTCATGAAGGCTTCGAGGTTCGGCGAGTCGAGCTTGCCGCGCAGGTTGTCCATCTGGATGAAGGGGCGGCCCTCGGACAGGCGCGCCGAGAGCGATTCGTCGAAGGAACCGACGCCGCCCATCTGCCGCTGCGTGACGAGGCGCGGTATTTCATTGTAGATCGCTGCGACCACCTTCTGCCGGTAGGTCTTGCCGGACTGGCTGGCATTGGCCTCGGCCACATCGCACGGCACAAGGTTCAGCATGCCACCCAAGCGCAGCGCGGGCGTGATGAACGAGGCCAGCGCCCGGCTCCGGTCGCCCGGACAGAGGAAATCGAAGTCGTCGAGCAGCGCGGAAAGCGCGGACGCCGCTTCATCGAGCGGCACATCAAGCGGGGTTTCGCCGCTGGCGATGAACCACCCGCTTTGCGGATCGTAGCCCTTACCAATGATGCGCCCGTCCGAGTCAATCAGCGGACAGCCGGATATCCCCGCGATGACGGGCAGGTCATCGCGTGCTTCGAGCGTTTCCATGAGCGCCTTGGCCGTGTCGCGCGGGCAAACCGTCGGCTTCAGGACAAGGCTGTCGTTGGGTCCGGAGCGGTACACGAGCACCTCGAAATGCCGTTCGACCCGCGACCGGAAGGCGTCGGAACTCAGGATGTACAATTCAGGGTCACCGTTCATGTTGGCAATCTCCACCATATTTCCTCCGCGATGAAAGAAGACGTGTTTAGGCGCGACCACGGGAAACAGCATCCTGGCCGTGTCGCTCAGGCGTTCCCCGTGGGCTTCGTTGGGCAGAATCAGCGGCGGCAATCCGCTCTGGGGCCGCTGGGCCGGATTCTTGTCCCCCGTCACGAACAGGGAGGCGTTCTTGATGAGCGCCGCCAATGCCTCGCGCGGATTCTTCTCCTGCCGCAGACGCGCGTCCAGGTCGGCATCGTCCGCCGGAACGAACCGCACCGCGCAACGGGCGTTCGCGAGCGCGCGGCCCACGCGTTCCAGCCAATGCCGCCCCGCCTCGTCCGGATCGGGGAAGAGAACCACCTCGCGCTTGGCGAGCAGTTTCTGCAGCGCGGTCACCACCTCCCTGGGCACGCTCGCGCCGGGAGTGGCCACCACCGCGGCGTAACCCGCCGACAGGGCCGCGCATGCGTCCGCTTCGCCCTCGACCACCAGAACCTGGCGGCCATCGTCCTCCGGAAAGGGCCAGGGACAGAGCAGGCTGTTCTTCGAACCCTTGCTCGAAAGCGCTTTGGAGCCGTTCGAGAACGCCTTACCGTCGCTGCGCCGCCGCCGAAACCCGGCGGCGTTTCCCGACGCATCCCGCATCGGGAAGTGTACTTCGCGCGGGGCCTGGGCATTGCGGGACACCGCTCCCAGGGCGCGCAGGGCCTCGGGCCGCCAACCGCGCACCCTGGCCAACTCTTCGATGGCGTCCTGCGGAAAACCTCCGCCGTTCGCCACCGTTTCCTTGGGCGGAAAACCTCCACCCTTCGTCGATGCCGCTTCACCGGGCGGAAAACCTCCGCCCGCGGCATTCTTCCGTGCGGGACGCTGCGCCTGCTCGTAAAGCTCGTCGAGAGGCCGTCCCAGCACAAATGCGACCGCTTCCTTGAAGTCGCATCCGCGTACCTTGCGGACCAGCCCGATGGGATCGAGACGCTCGCCCGTCCCGTGGTCGAAGAAGATGTTCTTCCCGCCGGCCAATTGGCACGACGGCTTTTTGTCCTCCCGGAAGGGTGAACGAAACGCCGTGCCTGGCCGAACGCCGGGCAGGCCGAGACGCGTCCAGACCTCGCGAATGTCGGACGCGTTCGCCTGCTCGATATATTCCTTCTTCAACCGGGGCATCGCCGCACCTACCCTTGCGCGGCGATTTGAAGATCCTCCGATTCCCACGGCGCCGCCGCCGGGGCCGGACGGTTCACCCGCAGGAATTGGGACAGAAACGTCTTGCGCGCGTCCACCTGCACCTTGGCCGCGCAGTTGCGCACGCCCCAGCGGTCGCCAAGGATGATGGCCGAGGTCCGCGCCCGGGTCACGCCGGTATAGAACAGGTTCCGGTGATGCATGAACGAATGCGCCTTGTGGACCACCGTGATGACGCAGGGGAACTCGCTGCCTTGCGCTTTGTGAATTGAAAGGCAGTACCCCAACTGGATATCCCGCAGCGCTTGGTCGCTCTTCTTGATGGTGACGGGAACCCCGTCAAACTCGAAGAGATGCGTGCCGTCCTGCAATATCTCCATGAGGAATCCCACGGCTCCGTTCATCACGCCGAGGTCATAGTTGTTCCGAATCTGGATGACCTTGTCGCCGGGATACAGGGGCGCGCGCCGGTTCGCCGCATGCGGCGGGACCTCCACGCCGAAGCGTTTCCGCTGTACCAGCCGCTGTATCTGTTCGTTCAACGCCGTCGTGCCTAGCGGCCCCTTGTGTGTCGGCGTGAGCACCTGCACGTCGCGCAGGATATCGAAGCCGAGCTTCTCCTCGAGCACGTTCTCGAAGAGTTCGCGCAGGCACTTGTCCACGCCCATCGGGTCCGTGAACTGGTCCACGAGGTACCACGCGCAACGCCCGTCGGGACGCTTGTCGCTGGTCTTGCGCACGTCACCGGTCAGGATGGCCGCCGAGTTCTCCTTGAGCACGCCGGCCTGACGCACGCAGACGTCGAGGATGGTCGTGGGCACGGCGCGCGTCTGGATGAGATCGCGCAGGATGTTGCCGGGACCGACCGGCGGCAACTGGTTATGGTCGCCCACGAGCACCACGGCGGTCCGTTTGAGGTCGATGGCTTGGAATAGATGCCACGCCAGCGACACGTCCGTCATCGAGACCTCGTCCACAATGAGCAGGTCCGCCTCGATGGGGTCATCCGGTCCCTTGGCGAAGGCGCTTCCGTCGTAACCGAGCAGGCGGTGAATCGTCTTGGCCTCGCGGCTGGAGAGTTCCTCGATACGCTTGGCGGCCTTACCCGTGGGCGCCGTCAGCGCCACATCGAGTCCCAGTTCCTCACTGGCTGCCGCGATGGCGGACACGCAGAAGCTCTTGCCGACGCCCGCGCCACCGGAGATGAGGCTGATACGCCGGGTCAACGCCGTCCGCACGGCCTGCGCCTGTTTGGCGTTGAGGCTGGGGCAGACGCGCTCGAGTACGGTATCCAGGTCAGGGACGTCAACGCGAGCGACCTCTTCCGCGCCTTGGGCGAACCATTGGGCCAGCATTGTTTCCTGTTCATGGATGAACGGTAACGCCGCCACGAGACGTCCGCCCAGATCGGCGCACGCGAGTTGGTTTTCGCGGATGAGCGCGTCGAGTTCCTTCTCGATACGCTCGCGGCTGTCCAGGCAATCCATGATGAGCAACGTGTTGGCGCGGTCGATGAGGTCCTCGCACTCGACCCAGCAGTCGCCCTGGCTCACGGCGTCGTGCACGCAATGCAGGATGCCCGCCCGGATGCGCGGCTGGTGTTCCTTGGGCGTGCCCATTTTGCGGGCGATCTGGTCCACCTTCTTGAAGCCCAGCCCCTTGATCTCGCGCAGGATGTGGTAGGGATTGTCCTCCAACACGGCCTGCGCATTGTTGCCGAGTTTCTCGATGAGCGTTCCCGCCTGATGATGCGTCAGCCCGAAAGCCGACAGCCATGTCATCACCGCGTTGAACCGCCGCGAGGTCATCCAGACCGCGCGCAAATTCTCGATGATGGAAACGGGGACCTTCGCGACCTCCGCGATGCGCTCCGGTGAATGCAGGAGCGCGTCCTCGAAGTCTTCTCCGAAGGCATGCGCGATCTTCGCCGCGCGTGTCGGACCGATGCCCTTCACCTCGGGATGGTTCGCGATGTAGCGCGCCAGACCCTCGGGGTCGCCGGGCATCTCCACCTCGACATGGTCGACCTTGAACTGCTGGCCGTAGTCGGGATGGGTCTCCCAATGCCCGGCCAGCGCCACGTGCTGCCCTTCCACTGCGAAGAGGTTGCCCGCAAAGGAGCGGGATCTTCCGTCCTCATCGCGGAGTCGGCCCGCCGAGAACTTCGGCCCGGCGTAGAAAACCTTCTCAATATTTCCCCGAAGGATGGATGGTGAACGTTTCATGACAATGCCTTTCCGATTCGCATGCCGAGCCACTGCATTACGGGTGTGGCCATGCTGTTTCCGAGCGCCTTGTACCGGTGCCCATCGGGTGTCTTCGCGAGTCCCCGTGCGATTGCCTCCGGCCATCCAGAGGCGATCAAATAAGCGGTCATGTCCTCGTAGTCCTTGGGACGGTGCGCGTCCGGCCAGTCGACGAGCGTAAAATCATCCGGAAAGCCCTGCAGCCGCTCGCACTCGCGCGGCGTCAGCCTGCGCACGCCCATTTCCTGGCGCAGGAACTGGTAGCTGTGTTCTCCCTCCGCGCGCAGTGCGCCCGCGGTGCCATCCTCGACATCTCCGCCGCCCTGCGCCCAATGCACCATGACGCCGTGCTGGCGTCCAGCCTGGAGCGTGAACATGGGATCGCCGGGCGCGCCGATGCCGTCACCGCAGCGGATGTCGTCCGTCGAGACACCCGTGCGCGAGCCGGGTTCGAGAATGGGCGCGGCCACGGCCACTTGGCCGCCGCCGTTGGGATGGCTTTCCAGATGCCCCATGGCGCGCAGCGGCGGAGACAATGCGCCGGGCGCCGGGTCGTTCTTGCAGTCGAAGGCCAGAACATCCGGAAGCGCATCCGGGACGTAGAGTCCGCAGCCGCCGTTCACGTGCTGGTTGTCGATACCCTGGTCGTTGAAGAACCGGGCCGTGAGCGACGGCGCGATACGCTTGGGCCATGAGAGGAGGTTCTGGCATTCATCGCCCGAAGGTCCTCCAGTGCCCTTTGCCCATTTGGCGGTGACCGCCGAGGTAACGAGCGGGATGCCGCGCCCGGTGCCGTCTTCACTGCCATCGTGACGGGCGGGCAGGGCGTGGGCCGTTTCCAGGGCATTGAGGGGCGAACCATCGGCCCCGACGAACGTCAATTGCTGCTCTTTTGCGCTTGCGCCTCCAGTGCTCGCCGTAACGGCGCGGGCAACTGGCGTCCACGCCGGTCCGCCCGGCGCAGGATTCCCGTGCAGGCTTTCGCGCTCAAAAAGTATCTCGGCGGGGTCGACCCCGGAGGCTCGAGTACATGCCACAACGAAGACACGGCGGCGCCGTTGGGGCACTCCGAAATATTGCGCGTCCAAAATTCGCCATGCCGCGCGGCGCCGGGGTCCGCCGCAAAAACCAGCGCCTGACCAGCGCGGAATGTGTCGCCCCTGAGTTCGATTCCAACGCCAGAGGCGGCTGCTCTTTCCCAGATCGGGGCGGGGACCGGGTTCGAAGGGCCAGTCGGCTCCGGCCAGAGCGCCGAGAAAGCACCCGAAGGCGTTGTCCTCAGAGGAGAGCACTCCTGGGACATTTTCCCAAACGCACACATCCGGACCAATCGCATCACAAATCTCCACGTACCGCAGGGTGAGATTGCCGCGATCGTCGGCCAGCCCCTTGCGCAGTCCCGCGACGGAAAACGCCTGGCAGGGCGTACCTCCGACGATGATACGCGGACGCCCGAATTCCGCCACCCAGCCCGTGAACTCCGGACGCGTGATATCGCCCAGATTCGGCGTTTCCGGAAAGCGTTGCGCCAGCACGCGGCAGGGATAGGACTCGATTTCGGAGTACCAGAGCGCCCGGAAACCCAGCGGCAGCCAGGCCACGCTGGCGGCTTCGATCCCCGAGCACACGCTCCCGAATGTAATCTGTTTCATGAGTCGCTTCTTTCATTGCGTTGCCTCACCCAAGGACGCGTTCGTAATGGCCCGCCAGCACCGTTCGAGATAGTCCTCGGTGAAGCGCCGGGCCGTCTGGCGGTCGCCGCAGAAGTAGACGGGAATGCCCCAATCCACGCAGATGGAAATGGCCGCGCCGAAAACCGCGTTCGGATGCGCGCCCGTGCCGTAGCTGCCTTCGAGAACATCGCGCAGCGACGCCTCGACCACGACGCAGGCGAATTCGTATTCCGCCAGCTTCCGCAACTCGGCGTGGAACCGTTTCCGGGCGCGGATGACGGTGGAGACGAAGTCCGGCATGGACTTGCGTTCCACCGCCACCCGCGTTTCGCTGCCATCCAGCGAATAATCCCCGGCGGGAAGGGCGCGGCGGACCGTGGAGAAACGCTGGGAATCGAAGGCATACGCCTCCTGTTCCCGCGTGTCGGTGATGATGGGGATGCGGCTGTCCATCAGAACGGCAGGAACTCCCCGGTAGCGTCTTCGCCGCCGTTCGCCGCGTGGCTGGACGGCAAATCAATGTGAATACGCTTGTTCAGGTAGACGTTGACATACTCGCCGTTGGTCTTCTTCTGCACTTCGAGCGTCACGTCGAGGAGTTCGCCCAGGCGATTGGGCAGGTCGGAAAGTTTCAGGTTCTGTACGTCCATCCCGCACGTGGCGAGATCGTTCTTGAGCCACTTCACGTTCTCCGGACTGGCGATCATGTTGTTGCGGAAGAGATAGCGCCCTGCGCAGCGCGGCCCGACGATCTTGAGTTGCCACTTGAGCATGGGCGCGTTGGTCTGCTTGGACCTGGCCATCTCGACCTTGTCCACCAGCACCTGGTACTTGCCGTCGGGCGGCTCCTCGAATTCCTTCTCCTCGACCGGCGCGCCGGCGAAGTCGTCGTCGTATTGGGCCAGGTCGAATTCGTCATGCTGTTCGTCGTTGGGAAAACCGTTCGTTTCCATGGGCGTATCTCCTTACTTGGCGGGTTTGGCCGGTCCGGCGACCGCCGGAGCAGCGGGTTGCTTGGGGGATTCAAAGGCCTTGGCGAAGGCCGGGAAGCTGAGGTCCATGACTTCGGGAAGACAGCCGAAGCGGTCGCCCGCGTCGTAATTGGGGTTGGGCTTGGTGCGCACGACGCGCCGGTAGCGGCGGGTGCCGTCCTCGGCCTGCTCGACCTGGACATCGCAGTACAGGATGAGGTCCACGAGGCCGATGACGATCTGCCGGAAGGACTCCGACAAGGTCGGCACCGTGCGCGTGACGGTCCCGGTGCGCGTTTCCAGGTCGCGGTCCTGCGAGTGGCTGATGAGAATCAGGCCATAGGGTAGGTGGGCGAGCTTCGTCAGGACGCGGTAGATTTCGTTCTTGATCAGCCCGTAGATCTTGCCGTGCGAACCGTCGGATTCGTGTTCGACGCCGCGCTTTTGGCAGATATGCTCCGCGCAGAGCCGGTAGAGGATGTCGATAGTGTCGATGACAATGGTCTTGAACGGGTGATCGCCCTTGGCCAGTTCCCCGCAAACCTCCAGGAACTCGGCCCAGTTCGTGACGGGGTATTGATACACTTCGAGCGCATTCAGGCCTGGCTCGGTCGCGATAAAGATGGCATCGGGCGCCTGGGACGCGAACGTGCTCTTCCCGATCTTCGAGGGGCCGTAGAGAAGAATGGAAACGTCGCTGAGCGAACGTTTCGCGGGCGTTTTGGCTGTCGGCAAGGGCATGGCATGAGTCTCCTTTGGGGTCAGAAAGCGGGTTTGTCCAGGGTGTTCTCGCCGTCGCGCAGTTCGGTGTGCGGCAGCTCGCGGCGATAGAAGTTCTCGATGACGTTGGGGCTGCCGCCCGAGCGGCAGAGTGCGAAATACGGGCAGGGGCGGCCGTACGTGAAGCATTGGGAAGTGTTCTGGTAGAAGACGCCCCGGCGGCGCGCGTCGAGGAATGACCGCGTCAGTTCCCAGAGTTCCGCGCGAAGCGTGTCGAACTGGTCGCGGCTGACGAACAGCATTTCCCTGTGGAAAGCGTCGGGCTGCGCGTACCACTCGGCCAGCCTCGTCTGGAACTCCTCGTCCATTTCCGGCTCGCGGCGTTTCGCGGAGGTCTTGCCTGTTTTAGACTTGGCGATGAGTTCCGCGCACCGCGCCTCATACTCGGCCTCGGTTTCGCCCTGCTTCTGGCGCAGTTTCGCCTTGGCGAGAATGTTGTAGATGACGCCGCTGATGCGCCAGCCGAAGGTCTGCTCGATGTACCAGCAATAGAGCTGAATCTGGAAGTCGCCCCAGAGCCGTTCCAGGTAGCCGGAATCGATCTGCGAGGCCGTCTTGTGTTCGAGCAGGAAGTACTGGCCGTCCTTACGGACGATGCCGTCCACCTTGCCCGCCAGCGAGAAACTGCGCGAGGGCGCGCCCGTGGCGGGGTTGACGATCTTTTCCTCGAAGCCCTTCTCCAGTGCGACGATCTCGAAGTCCTCCTCGGGATAGCGCGCGGCGTAGGCTTTGACCATCGCCGTGGCGAGGTGCCACTCCGCGAGAAGTTTTTCGTCGCCGCACCGGCTTGCGTACGTGCGATCAAGGTGTTCGAGCACGCGGTCGAGGTCGCGATGGCGGTGCCAGAGTTCGAGACAAGCGTGTATCACCGCGCCGAACGCCAGATTGTGGTCGCTCTCCAGCGGTGCGAGTTCCTTCAGGTACCGCCATTCGCAGGCCTTGCGGCAGTTGCGGAAGGCGGACCACATCGAATAGGTAGTGCGCATCTTCTCGCTCATACCGCCGCTCCCGCCGCCGCGGTGCGGCAACCGCCTTGTCCCGAGCAGGCATGCGCGGATTCACGGGTGATGTCCACGGCCTTCTCGCCATACTCGCGGGTGACATAGCCGGTGAAGATCTTTGCGAGGTCCGCGCCGATGCGCGTTCCCGCGTCGATAAGACAGATGCGCCGGTCCTTGTCCAGCCGGAAACGACCATCCATCCGGACGCGCGCCCGACCGTGGAGGCTCTCGACGGCCATCAGGGCCAACGTGAGCGTTTCTTCGATGTCGCGCGCGGGCACCGCCCGGGCGAATCGGTAACGGTAGCTTTGATTTTTCATGGGTACTCCCTTCTGAGATTCCTGTGTTTCGCCCGAGGCCTCGGCGTTGAGCGGCGCCGCGTTGACACCGCTCACTGGTTACTTACCGGAGAAATCCGGAAACTGTCGGGGCCTACGGCGCTTCGCTCATAGTCCCGCGGCACTCAAGGCATCGCGGAGCCGCTTCAATCGGTAGTAGAGGGTGGTTCGAGGTATGCCCGTGTCTTGCGCGATACGGTGCATGTTCGTGTTCAGGAGCAGATCCCAGAGTTCGCGCAGGTCGCTGGGAAGAGCATTGAGCGCGGCCTGCAGATCAAGCGTGAGCGCAATGTCATTGCCGTCCGCCGCCGATGGGTCGGGATACCAGTCACCGCGCGGCGCTCCGTCATCGTCTTCCCGCCATGCAGGGTCGTCCAACGACTCCTGGCATAGCCGCCAGTCCCGGCAGCCAGCGCGACGTTCCTCGATGAGAGTCGCGATCCGGTGATCGACAACGCGCGCCATGAACGTGCTGCGTTTGCTCTTGCTTGGGTCGTAATTTTCCAGGCGCGCGAGGAGATCCATCGCGAGCTCCTGCTCGATATCTCCGCAATCCGACTTGGTGAATCCGGCCTTGCCGATGATCTGACGGGCTTTGTTCTTGATGAGGTCATGGGCGTAGTCGCCCAATTCGTGGTACTTGTTCTGGTGATGCATTTCGCGCTCCTTCCCGGACGGGAGGGAGTCGCGTGGATGCCGGCGCGAACCGTGAAAGGGACGGACAGACAGAAAGCGGAGGCCGAAATGGAATCGCCGCAATCAACCGATCTCTCGGTTCGGCGACATCCACAACGGCCTCCGCTTGGCGTCCGGTCCTTTGTCTGATGCCTTGGTTTGTTTTTCCGGCCTAGACGGCCTGCTCTTCGACAGTCATGTCGAAGGGCAATCCGCCCTTGATTTCCAACTTCAGGATGAGTCCATCGCCCAGCCGCTCAATGGCGTCGAAGAGTTCGACGACCTTGTCCTTGAGGGCGAAATCCTCCAGTGCGGCTTCGGGCCGGGGCTGATTGTCCCCGCCGAAACGGATCTGCCGCTCGATCTTCGTCATGGGCGTGAAACGGGGCTCTCCGCCGATGACCTGGATGTTCCTGATGCGGCCGAAGTTGAGAGCCTGCATCTGTTCGAGCAGGTTTCGGCGCGCGCGGGTCAGTTCCCGCTTGGTGGGATTCTTCATTGTCGATTGAACCGTCATGTCTTACCTCCAGATGTTTGGTTTTGCTGGCGCCATTTCGCCGTGTTACGGGTGAAATCATGCGGGCAAAACGCCACCCACCTGCAGGGCAGGTCTGGATTCGACCGGACGGGTCTCAAAAACAAAACCGGAGAAAAGTCCGCATTATCGGGACTCTTCTCCGGCACATTGCTTCCGACCGGACAGGTCTAAATTTGACCGGTCATGTCTCGGTTTCGGGTTGTATCGGGGGACGGATGGCGACCGAAACCGGGTTCAAACGATAGCCATATTCACCATCGCCCTTACCTTTCCATCGAACGGTCTCGATGACGTCGCATTCATCGATGGGCATACCCGTGTTTCTCTTGACCGCTGTCTCGATGTTCTTCCGAATACGGCCAATCGCCTTGCTCAGCGACTCATCCGAGGCAGGCTCATCTCCCGTTTCGTCATAGAGGAGGGAACACAAGTCCTTCGTGGGAATGGCAGTCGAGTCCTCGTCCGCAGCTTCGTCAGAGAATCTGGCCAGGAAACGCTTGTACAGGATGTTGAAGATACTGTACGCCGTTCTTGATTGCTTGGCGACTACTTGAAATCCATTCACGAACACCTCCCGATCGCTCATTCGCACCACAAATAAGCGGTCGGGATTCGGGGGCATCTCCACTTCGAAAGAAGCCGGATGACGTCTGCCCTTTGTGTAGATCGGCAACGATGAATTACCGAGATTGCTTGGTGGTGGAGATGTGGCCCTGGCATGAAGGAGCGACTTGATCTCGGCGTCTCCGCTCAGGAGTTCGGCCAGCGCAACAACCGGTATCCAGTCTTCCTTGAGAAAACGTTCCACCTTGCCTCGCGGATTGACGACAAGCCACAGTGCCTTGTTCTTGTTCGCAACCGCCCATTCACGCGTCATGTATTGACACGACTCGCAGAAATCAACGACGCATAGCCAGATGTCTTCACCACCAATTTCGATGCGGTAGACCCACGGCGCCTTCTCCTTCCAGGGAAGCCCCGTCCGCTCAAGCGCGGATTCGACATAGGCCTTGACTCCCTCCGGCACGATGCTAAACCGCAGTTCGTCATACCGCTTCTTTCTGCCGGGTAGAATGCGCCGGTCGCAATCCGGACACTTGTAGTCCTCGCCATAGAGGTCGAACCCTTCTTCGATATAGATGCGCCCGCGGCAATTACGGTTCTTGACGAAGCGGAAGTCCTCAATATCCTCGGCGTTGGCGCAGCGGACATATTGCCGTTCCTCCAGCGCCAGGATTCCCAGCTTCTCCAGCGGCGCCGCCGCTTGGCGAAGCTCACTGGATGGAACGGCTCGCGCACCGTCGGCCAGAAGTCTGTCGAGAAGATCAGGACTGCTTCTTGAAACGTTTTTCCGTCGAGAGGATGGGGATGCCATAGGTTTTCCTCATGTGGTTTTCGAATTCCTGGCGTTCGAATACGTTCAAACGGTTGTCGGAATAGCGGACGACAAACTCGTCATCCTCATGTTCCTCATCCCGCTCGAAGATGACGCTCACGCGTTTCTTGGCGAAGCAGACCTTGATGCTCTCGATATTGCTCAAGTGCTCCAGGAGGCCGCCTATCACCGACTCGAAGTGCGCGATGGCCGGGCCGATGGCCTTCTGGTCGGAGATCTTCAGTTTTGGCGAACCATCGAGGGGCGAATTTGTGAAGATCAGTTCCACGAATGTCATCTTTTCGTCCTGGCCCTCCTTCAGGCAAGCCAGCAGGCGTTCCAGTTGCTTGGCATATGTCACTTCGGATTCATTGGCGTAGGAGACCTCCTTGCCAAAATATCCGGACGCCAGTTGATTGGCGAGTTCCAGGGACTCGGCGATGCTGCGTGAAGCGATGTTGACACGTTTGGCGCCATCCTCGAAATCCAGAATGATCCATTCGGGACGGTGCCCGTGGATGATCTTGTTTTCGTGGACGATATGCTCGGGGCGCTCGGCGCGGCGAACGAAGACAAGGAGTCTGCCGTTCAGTTCGATTACGTCCCGAAACTCGCTCGTATGTCCGTCGGCAAGAGAACTGTCCGCTTGGCGCAACGCTCCACGGACATCGTCCGAACGCAGGTAGTCTTCAAAGGTTCGGTCGGCGGGTTTTCGCGCCTGGGTACTCATTTCCATCCGGGCGAAGCCCTTGCGGTGTATCTTGCTCAGGTGAAATACGTCACGCAGCAGCATCGGGTTTTCCCGGTAGAGCGCGAACAGAAGAGCGGGCACGTCAAATTTCTCATCGTTCACCCGGCATTGCTCGACGACCTCTTTGGGAAGACGCCGCTGAGCCAGTTCGACAACGGCGATGCTGGACTGACGGTTGGCAAAGCAGGCAACCAAATGATAGGGGGTCAAGGTTCCGTTGCACGCCTGTATCGCCGCGCGCCGCGTGTGTATGGTGTCTTCTGCCGCGAGACCAAGGTTCCGGCAGAGAATCGCCGCGCATCGCCCATTCAGACTTCCGGCCCACTCGGACAGGTGTCCATCATTGCTCAGTCGCCGAAGAATATCCTCCAGACCAAGTTCCAAGTCGTTTTCCCAGAACTCCGCGAGTGGGGCGCCGACTTTGCGCATGCTCTCATTGAACGCGTTCCGCATCAGCAGAATCTCCTTTCATGTTGTGGCAGCCGCACTCACGGCTGATAGAGTGAAATAAACACTAAACACTCAAGCCAAAAAAAAGAGAGAACCGGGATCATTCCCAGCCTCCCGAAAACAAATCCGGCTCCGGTTTCTCGGGCAGAACGAGCTTCAGATTCTCCAGGCGAATCTGCATCGCTTGGCCGGACACGTTGAACCGTCTTGCCATCTCCCGTGCGACCTTGACCGTCGGACGCTTTTCACCCCACCGATCCTTCAGTTGCTCGATCTCCTCGAAAGCAACGTATTGTCCGGATGATCCGTAGACCTGTGCCCAAGTCTTGAAGACGCGATCCTCGGGCATGAGCAGGTACCCCGCGAAACAATCGGCCTGCCATTCCATCGGTTCCCTGGACTGGCTGGACCGGCAGACGATGGACGGCTCGGTCTGAAAATCGAACAACGATGGCTGGTCGGGAGGATCGCAGATCTGAAAACGATGGAGTTCCCAGTGGCCAACCTCATGTGCGAGCGTGAAATTGAAACGACCTTCCTTGGAAGGGTTGTCCGTCGGCTCCAAGGTCTGGTCGATCATCACGGTCCGTGACTCGATCCACGTAGCGCCGAGCACATCATTCAAACCAAGCCGATTGGCCAGATCGCCGATCTCGAGCGTCAGCCCCAGTGAACACTCAAGAATGGCATCCACCGGTACCGGCGCATCGTCCGGGAGGCCGTACTGGCGCGCATATAAGTGAATCAGCGCTTCGGCCGCTCTCTCGATATGCTGCTTTGGCATGTACTTGACGGAATGAAGACGGCTCACTGCTTTTCTGCATCTCCCTTCTCCTCCGGATTCACCATGCGAGCCGTCATCTTGCGGATCTCTTCTTCGCTTCGGCCGTGAGCGACGCGAAGAAAGTCGGCGAGGGCTTTGGGTTTCTTTCGGATGATCTCGGCGATATCCGGATCGACCTTGCCGGCCAGAGCGAGCAGTTCATCGGCATTACATTCCAAAAGCGCGGCCATCTTCTTTATGTTCTCCGCACTGGGAGGGTCGAACTCGCCATTCTCGATTTTGCTCACGAACGTGGGGCTGATGCCCACCTTGGCCGCAAACTGGCGGAGCGAGAAAGATGGATCGGTCTCCATCTTCCTTTTCCGCAGTTCCTGGATGCGTTTTCCAAACTCAATGTTTCCCGTCATGTCCACTCGCTTCCTGTCATCCGTCGGGCCAAACAACCCCGAGACATTTGGGTGTCTCATCCTGGGTGTTGAGGAATATATAAACACACTGAACCGCATGTTGTCAAGCCCCGGCGTCCGTTTGCGTAAACTCCGTCAGTTTCTTGTTCTCGCCGGTAGATAACCCTTGGGGGTCGATATCGCGACTACCCGTGGAACAACCGACATCAGGACCAGGAGACCAATGCCCGAACGTCTGCAACCAAAGCATTCCGAGGAGCCGCATGAACCGCAAGGGCTCAATGTCGTTGCCTCGATTCTGGCGGCTGGGGTACTGCGCCTTCGAGCTAAGAGAAACCTGTCGGATACCAGAAAAAGAGATAAACGTTCTCCAAAAATGGACTTGATTTCGACCTCCGAACGAAGCGTTCATGACCACCGGAAACAACGTTGAAGGAGGTTCAATGAACGCAAAAAACAAGGAGATAGAAGCCGGGACGAACGGGAACGCGCGTCTGCGGGGAACGGTCCTGCGGCAGTTGGCCGCACTGGCCAAAATGAAGACCCCGGAGTTGCGTGAGAAATGGCGGGAACTGAATGGCACCGAGCCGCCCGCATACAACCGCCAGCACCTTGTACGGAGACTGGCCTATCGCATCCAGGAGATGTACTACGGCGGTCTGAACGAACGCGCGAATCAGCGTCTTGTGGAACTCGGGGAAACGGATACGTTGGCGAGCGTCGCCAAGAAGCCGGAGAAAAAGACCGTAGGCGCGCAACTGGCTCCGGGAACCCGTCTCCGACGCCGCTGGCGCGGAATCGAATACGAAGTGACAGTAGTCGAACGCGGATTCCTTTACAAGGGAAAGGTCTACCGCTCGCTGACGGCGGTATCGGAAACCATAACGGGAATGAAGCGAAGCGGCCGGGATTTCTTTGGTTTGCCTCGTATCAGGAGCTGCAAGAGGAAACTGCGGAATGCGTGAGACAGGTCGTAATTCGCGAAATGAACAGACCGTGCTCCGCTGCGCCATATACACCCGCAAGAGCCATGAAGACGGTCTGGAACAGGATTTCAATTCACTGGATGCCCAACGGGAAGCGTGCGAGGCATTTATCCGCAGCCAGGCCGCTCGTGGCTGGGTAAAGGCGCCCGGTCAGTATGATGACGGCGGTTTCTCCGGTGGCACGATGGAACGCCCGGCTCTGAAACGGCTTCTCAAGGATATCGACGCGGGCGAAGTGAACACCATCGTCGTCTACAAGATAGACCGGCTGTCCCGTTCGCTGCTGGATTTCTTCCGCATGGTCGAACTCTTCGAGGAACGAGGCGTCAGCTTCGTCTCGGTCACCGAGCAATTCAACACCACCGATTCCTCTGGACGGCTCATGCTGGGCATCCTGATGTCCTTCGCGCAGTATGAACGGGAAATCGCGGGCGAGCGTATCCGGGACAAGGTAGCCGCCGCCAAGCGGCACGGAAAATGGTGCGGCGGCCCGCCGCCCCTCGGATACGACGTGGACCGCGCGAACAAACGGCTCGTGGTCAATGAAGCGGAAGCGGCCGTCGTGCGTCGTATCTTCCAGCGCTTCTATCAGACGAGTTCCACGATTCAGGTCGTGCGTGAACTGAACGCCGATGGCGTGGCTACCAAGGCATGGAAAACGAAGAAAGGAAAGAACCGGGAAGGCCATGCCTGGGATATAGGGGCGATTCGCCGGGTGATCTGGAATCAGGTTTACACGGGAGAGGTCAATCACAACGGCAACGTCTATCAGGGTGAACACGAGGCTATCATCGACAAGGAGCTTTGGGAGCGAACCCGCGCGTTGCTCGACAACAACCATCGCACGAGATGTCACTCACGAAGGATCACCACGGACTCGCCGCTGCGAGGCTTGATACGATGCGGGCATTGCGACAGAGCCATGAGTCCAAGCTACACAAAGGGACAGGGACGGGAAGTGCATTATTACCTCTGCCAAGCCGCTCATAAACGCGGCGCTGGCGCCTGCCCGGTAAGCCGCGTCCCCAAGGGAGAAATCGAGAAGGTCGTCGTTGAACAGATCGGGGCGGTGTTTCGCACGCCGGCGCTGGTCGCGAGGACGTTCATGGCCGCGCGAAGTCAGGAGGACGCGGATCGCGAACGGTGGAATGATGAACGCGCCCGGCTCAGGGAAGAACTCGCCGCCATCCAGAACAAGGCGGTCGAGTTTGTGAGGGCGGGAGGCGATCCAGGTCAAATAATGACCCTCAACGAAAAGGCCTCATCCATTGGTGGACGGCTGGACCAGGTCGAGCGGGAACTTGGCGGGCTGGGCATGGAGCGCATCACCGAACACGATGTCGCGAAAGCCTTTGGCACGCTCGAGGAACTCTGGGAGGTGCTCTTCCCCGCGGAAAAATACCGCCTTGTCCACATGTTGGTCGAGCGCATCACCGTGTGGTTGGACGGGATAGACCTGAAACTGAAGGCCGTCGGTGTCGCGGGTCTTGTCTCCGACCTGACTGCCTACGCCGACGAAGCGCGGCGACGCGGAGAACTATCATGACCGAAGGACAAGTCACTATCAGGCCAACCGAGGACGGTGGCTTGCTGATTCATGTGCCCATGCTTGTGCGGAGGCGCGGCGGACGCAGGCTTATCATTGCACCGGAGGGGCTGGATGGCGCCTCCACGGATGATCGCCCCGCCAATCAGGAACGGCTGGTTTCCATCCTGGCCCGCGCACACGCCTGGACCCGGCTGCTCGACAACGGACATTTCAAATCGACCGGCCAGCTTGCCGCGGCGGTGAAGAAAGACCCGTCGTATGTCGCCCGGGTTCTGCGGCTGGCCACGCTCGCCCCGGACATCACCCAAGCCATCCTGGACGGCCGGGAACCCGATGGCTTGTCGTACATGAAGCTTGTCAAGGTTCTGTCATACGACTGGGACGAGCAGCGCCAAGCCCTCGGGTTCACGTAACCGCCAGTCTGATCACCTTCAATATTGATGCCGGAAGCCGCCCCCTGAGCTTCCGGCATTTTGCTGTCTTGCCCGGTTCGCCCGGAGGCTCTTTTTGAGCAGGAAATACGCCCCAAGAGGAAGCCTGCTTAAGAATCGCTTCCACCCCAGGAAGCCCAACTTGAGAACGCTTCTCGCCGGAATGCGTTTAGCCTTTGTTTACGGGGGTGAGGCGTATTCAAAACCGGACGTGGGTTCGTGAACTTGCTTTTCGTCCCTGTTTCCGGCGACACCGATTGTATCCCGTTCGCAACCTACGAAAAATGTCACGTTTGTATCTGGTTGAAATACAAGGGATTACGCCAAACGGCAATTCCGGACTCAGTCCAGAATTATTGGAGAGAATAGAGAAAACCGGGGAGAAATGTGCCCGAATAGAGCGAAGATGTGCGGGGGCAAGTCCGGTTTTCGCGGGGGCGTCGAACGCGCGAAAGCCCGCGAATATTGGCCGAAAACGCGAAACGCTCCTGCGGAGATCATCTCCGAAGGAGCGCAGTTGCGAAGAGAAGAATGGTGGAGGCGGGGGGAATCGAACCCCCGTCCGAAGGCGCTTCGGCGTGCGTATCTACATGCTTAGCCTTTCGATTGGGATTCGCCATCCGTGACGTCGTCAGGCGCGGCATCACGGACCGCTAGGTGCACTGAATACCCGCTTGCCGGCTATGCGCCGCGACCGGGGCGGGACCCGCTGTCGGCGCCCTGTCCGTCTAGCAGGCGGTCAACGGCAGGACGTGTCGCCTAATTAGGCGGCAAGTGCCAATGGTTCGTTGGCAGTTGTGTTTTTCCCGGTTTTTTTACGAGGCCAACCGGGGACCTCGGCATGCAACTCACGCGTCTTTCACCCCCGTCGAAACCTTGTCGCCCCCACGAAAATGCGGGTGGGAAGGATTGAACCACGGGCGCGGACGCATCTCCCGGTCATCGGATGTCATGAACTGCATAAACCATGGACCGGCAACCGGGAAACGGATTCAACTGTATAACGATGCCGGCTCCACACACCGGCATGCGTACCGTGTAAGCAGTATAATTATACCATTTTCCGTGCTGGATGGGGAAATCATTCTGATTTTTGGGTACGCCGTCTGATCGTCTCTTATTCGCCCATGATTTTTACGACCAGTCGTTTCCGGCGGCGTCCGTCGAATTCGGCGTAGTAGATTTGCTGCCACGGCCCCAGATCGAGTCTTCCCTCCGTGACGGGCACGATGACCTCGTGGTGGATGAGCAGGCTTTTGAGGTGTGCGTCGCCGTTTGTCTCCCCCGTGCCGTGATGCCGGTAATTCGGGTCGAACGGCGCGAGACGCTCGAGCCATTCGTCTATGTCCTTGATGAGTCCCGACTCGGCGTCGTTCACATAAACCCCGGCGGTAATGTGCATCGCGCTGACCAGCGCCATTCCCTCGCGAATGCCGCTTTTGTCCACGATCTCCTGGACGGTATCGGTGATATTGATGTATTCACGCTGCTGTTTCGTGTTGAACCACAAATATTTTGTTGCCGTTTTCACTGTGCCGCCATTCCTTTTTTCCGCCAACCCATGTTCGGCCGCCGCCGTTCATGCGGCAGTCCTCGTCCATTGCGAGACTGTCCTTTTTGTCCTTTGCGTCTTTTATGTCCTTTTGTTCATTGTCTTCCCTGTGGTCGTTCAATGCGATTTCAGGGGCGCTCACCGCGCGCGAGGCGTTCGTTGATGGCATCGAGCAGCGGCGGCACGTCGGCGATGCCGTCAACAACGTAGTGCGCGCCGGCCTGCGCCATGCGCGAATAGGCGCGTTGCCGTTTGGCCGCCTTGAGTTTCGGTTCCATGGCGTCGAGTTCTTCGAGCGACACGCCGACCTCGTTGCCCGTCATGGCGAGTCCGATGGTCCACATGCCCGCGTTGAGTCCCTCGTAAATATCCGGCAGCGTATCGCCCACTTTCACGATGGCTTCCATCGGATAAATGCCGAGGCGCATCGCGTTCATGAGGCACATCCATGGTTCGGGTCGTCCCGCCGGCACGTCCGTTGCGCAGACGGTCGCGTCCGGCGTATAGCCGCGTTTCGCGGCCTCCGCCTGGAGCAGGTCCATCATCTCGCGGGTGTAGCCGGTCGTCGAACCGATCTTGAGTCCGCGGGCGCGGAACGCCGCAATCGCATCGAGGCACCCCGGTACGAGGTCGGCATAGTCTGCGAGAACCTTCAACTGCGCGGGAATGAATGCCTGAAACATCTGCTCGACATCGTCGTCCGTGGGCGGCGCGCCGTGGACTTCCTGCCATTTTCCTCTGACGGCTTCCATTTGCGCGATTTGGGCGATGTGGACTCGTTTGTGGGCGCCCATTGGTTCACGCGCCTGTTCCATCGAGATTTCGACGCCGAAACGCCGGTAGATTTCGCGAAACACCACGGCGGGCGCCAGGCACCCGAAATCCATCGTCGTCCCGGCCCAATCGAGGATGACAGCCTTCAACGGCCCCCGATACGAACGCTGAAAATAGAATTCCATGCACAGTCCCTCTTTTCCTATTTATTTTCCCAAGGGCAATTCGATCCCCATGTCCGCCATGGTTTCGCGGATGGCGGCCAACAGGGCGCGGATGTCGGCTTCGAAGATGCGGCCGATGTGGCCGATGCGGAAACAGTCGGCGTTGCTGACTTTTCCCGGATAAATCACGTAGTCGCGCTCGTTCAGCCTCCGGTAGAATTCCTCGAAGGTGAAATTGGGGTGTTTCGGATAGCGAAACGAGGTAATGATGGGGCCTTGCAGTTCGGGCGCGAGATACTCCTCGAATCCCATCGCGCGCATGCCTTCGATCAGCGCGCGGTGGTTGGCGGCATACCGCGCCGCACGCCCGGTCACGCCGCCCTCCGCCTCCAGTTCGGCCAGCGCCTGATGGAAGGCGAGCAGGGCATGCGTGGGCGGGGTGAACCGAAACTGTCCGTTGGCTTCGAGACCGCGCCACTGGTTCAGGAGATCGAGGCTCAGGCTTCGCGCACAGCCCTCGGTTTCGAGCAGGCTCTTCCGCCGCGCAATCACGAATCCAAAACCCGGCACGCCCTCGATGCACTTGTTCGCGGAGGACACAAGATAGTCTATTTCGCATGCGGGCGCGTCGATCGGCACAGCGCCGAAACTGCTCATCGCATCCACGAAATAGCGCTTGCCGTACCGGTGGGCCAACTCGCCGGCCTGCCGGATTGGGTTCATGATGCCCGTGGTCGTTTCGCAATGCACAATGGCCAGATGGGTGATGGCGGGATCCCCGGAAAGCGTCTGCTCCACGCGATGCAAGTCCGGCACGGTATCTTCGGAAAATTCGATGGAGCAACACGCCACGCCGGCCACGGCGCAGATTCGAACCATCCGCTGTCCATAGGCGCCGTTGATGACGACCAGCACCTTGCCGTCGTGGGGTACGGTCGAGGTCAAGACGGCCTCGACGGCATAGGTCCCACTGCCCTGCAAGGGTATCGCCTCGTATTCGCCCGGTTTTGCGCCGGCCAAAGCGACCAGCCGTTCCCGGATGGCGCGGACCGTTGCGATGAACTCGAAGTCGCGCGATCCCAAATCGCGCAGCATGGCCTGTTTGACCGTCCGGCTGGTGGTCAGCGGACCCGGTGTAAACAGAATCTTGTCTTTCCAGCCGGCAAGCGGATGATTCATCGAACAGACTCCATGAGAGCCAAAACGGCCATTCATTCAGAATTTAACGCCGCGCAGCCAATACCCGGCGGCGAAGCAGGCCGCGCCGAACGCCAGCGTCGCCAGCGACCAAAGCAGTTTCATGCCGTGGCTGCGGAAAAACGCCTTGAATCGCTGGCCCACCGTGGGACTAATTCGCGCGACGATAACGGTAATGTTGTCCTTGCCGCCGTTCTCATTGGCGCGGTCGATCAGGCGGTGGGCTATGTCGGCCGAGGATCCGCCGCGGCGGAATTCCTCCTTGATTTCGGATTCCTTGACCATGTTGATTAGACCGTCGCTGCACAACATGAGGACATCGCCGGGCACCACGTGCCAAATGTAGGAATCAATTTCGACTTCGGGATGCGTGCCGATGCACCGGGTGACGATGTTGCGGCGCCGGTCGGATTCGGCCTCGGCGCGCGACATCAACCCGAGTTTGACCTGTTCGTCCACCCATGAATGGTCTTCGGTCTTGGCCAGGATTTCGCCGTCCCGGATGTGGTAGCAGCGCGAATCGCCCACGTTGGCGATATGCACCTTCTTGGGTTCGACCAGCGCCGCCAGCAACGTCGTACCCATCGGACGGCTCCCGCGCACCAATTCCTTATTGGTGGCATGGATGCTGTCGTTGGCCTTTCGGATGCCACCGCGGAGCACTTCCAAATAGGGCGAATCCTTGGTCTCGTCCGCTGTTTCATCGGGATCCGGCGGATCCAACTGCAATGTGTCCTTCAACAGCGACACGGCCAATTTGCTTGCGATCTCGCCGCCTACGTGGCCCCCCAGTCCGTCCGCCACGCACAGTAGCGCGCCTTCCTTGAACAAACGCAAACCGGGCGTGTCTTCACGGAAGACCCCGTAAAAATCCTCGTTGTTTCGCTTGTGCCGTCCGACATCGGACTGGGCTGCAATGTCAATGCGCATAACCGATCCCACGTTGTCCTGATTGGGAAAATAACAGACCCCCCCGCGCTCGCGCAAACAGAATGCGATCCGCCGCATCCGGCGGATCCGTCCGATCGTTCACCGCCCGCGCCAAGAGGGGGGCTGCACGAGTCACAAAGGGTCACGCTTCCTCGACGACGCGAAATCCCATCAAAGAACCCAGATCCCGCATGCTCTGGAGGCGATCGCCATAGCACACTACGCGATGCAGGAGCGTCATGACGTCGCCCTCGAGCACTCCGCCGCCCCAGTTCAGGAACATTTTCCGGGCATCGGGTACTTCCGTGACGAATTGGGTGCGGCACGCAAGCGCATCGTGGGTGACTTCGGTAATCTTCCCGGTCGAGATCAGCATGGTGTCAAGATTGATGAACTTTCCGCAGGTGACCGGCTGGCCGACGCGCATCTCGACGTCCAGCGCCACGCCGCGCCCGCTGTCGGTCTGCGTGCGGATGCTGAACGGCAATCGCTCGCCCCTGCATCCATCCATCTTCGTGGCGCAGGTGCAATGAAAATGGATAAGGGCGTTCCGGGCCGTGTCGAACACGGGATCGCTGACGAATCCGGGCACATCGAAAGCATACTGGAACATCAGCATCGTCAGGGTCGAATCCATGTCGCCTTCGCACGTGCCCACGAGTCCCAGATCGTTGAGTTTGCTGAAGGCGAAACACCCCTTGGCGGGCTCGCCCATGCAATTCGAGCTGGTCACGGCCCGGGCGCCGTGGTCCAGCATCAGTTTTTTCAGGGCAAGATAAAACCGGGACGCGTTTACGATCTCGTCCCGCGTGGGTTCGACAATCTGTTTGGCGCAGCCCATCCAGTATCGTTCGGCCTCGGCTTCGGCGGCGGCGAGATCGATGGAGCGATGCGCCTCGAGCGTTTCCTCTACGCTTATGGGCACCATCTCGATTCCCCAACGCGCCTTGACCTGCTCGGCTGAACAGGCGGGAGCTGTGCCCATCGGGCCGCGCACCACCAGGATCTTCGTCTGGCGCAACCGGGGCGCGACGCGCATCAGCCCCGCCACGCGATCCAGTTCGCTCCAATCGCTTGTGGGAAGCAGGACCACCTTCTTGCCGGCCTTCTGCCAACGCGGGAAGTACATCCACCCGTGCCCGCTGAACGGCTGCGAAAAAACGGCTGTCTGAATGTCCATGTTCACGATCTGATCCATCGCTTCCCCGGGAGAACCGCCGCCGTGACCGCTGAGATGAAACAGCATCACCCCGTCGGCGCCGGAAATGTTCGCAAGAACGGACGCCGCCTCGGCGGGCGGAATCAAATCACCACCGGTAAACTGGATCCCGCCGATTTTTTTCTCGACCCCGGCCAGATATTCGTTGAGTTTGCCGATTTCCTCGGTCGGTCGCGACATATAGATATCGCCCGTTCGCCCCACGAAAACCTTGTGGATCCTCACCGGCGGCATTTCGGGCCAACCTTCCTCGCTTGCGCCCAAGGAAGACGAAACTCCCGGTTGAGCCGCAAGCAGGATGCTTCCCGCCGCCGTCGTACCCAGAAACTGGCGCCGCGTCAATGGACAACTCATGGCCGTTGCTCCTCTCATTCGTTTGATCCCGCCAAACTATTTTTTTCCTCTGCCCGACGCCTTCACGCCGGCAACCGCAAGGAACGAAACCAGCGCCAGCAGCGCCCATCCGCCCGCGACGGGCAGCGTTTCGCCGCCGGAAACCGTCAGATTGGCCGCATTGGACGTGCGAACATCGCCGTTGGAATCGTTCACGATCACGGTGTATGTCCCCGCGTCGGACGGCGACATATACGGGATTTCCAGGGTGTTCGCGTTGGGCGCGCCGGGCAATATCTGGCCGTTCTTGCGCCACTCGTAATGCAACGGCGGAAATCCGCCCGTCGTCTGGACGCTGAACGCAAACGATTCGCCTGCGTTCACCGTACCGCCCGCCGGATGCGCCGCAATCTCCAGATGGTCGGCCACTTCGAGCATGGCATGCGCACTCTCGTGCGGCGTACCCTCGTAGGTCGCCACGCACCAGTATTCGCCGTTGTTCGCCACTGTCAAATTGGTCAACGTCCACGTCTGCGTGGTTGGGCCGTCCAGCGGCAGGTGATTGACACCGTCGTCCCATTTCCATTGGAACGTCAGCAGACCCGGACCGCACGCGGGTGTCACGGAAAACGTGTAATTCGTCCCCGTGTAGCCCTTGTGCGAACGCGGTTGCGACGCCCACTCGTTCCATTCGTTGGAGAGCAGTTCCACCGTCCGTTCCGTAATATTGCCGCTCGTGATGCCCACATTGACCAACTCGACGGGAGCGTAGCCCGTCTTCGCGATTTGAACGCTGTAGACGCTCGGGCCCAAACTCTTATAGTAATTTCCCGGCGTATTCGATTTGGCCGGCTCAGCCTGGCCGGCCACCTGAACCGTCGCATCGGAAACCGGATTGCCGCGGGTATCGCGGATTTTAACCATCAGCGTGCCGGGCGTTTCGGGGTTCACATTCTCGACGGTGAAATTCCACACCGCCCCGTCCGCCGAACGCGCCCCGAAACCGTCCACCGCGTACACCCGCCAATAGTAGGTGCGTAAATCGAGGATCCCGTCGTCCGGCCCCAGCACGATGTATGACGATTCGAGGTTGTCGCGAATAATCGCGCCCGAACCGAAATCCCCGTCCTCGTCCACCTCGATCCGGTATGTCACGCCGTCTGGATCCGTCACGGCGTTCCACAAGAACAAGAGCGGGGTGTGCATGATGGACACGTTCTCCGGAAGCACCAGTTCCGGCGCGGGCGGCGGCTCATTTCCTCCCAGCCGGCGGTACACGGTCGTCAGCAGGTGCGTGCTCACCGCGCCCGTCTCGCCATCCTTCACGAAGTAGAACACCTTGTACGTCCCCGCGTTTTGGAACGTCGTGCCGAAAAGGCTCCCCGGCCAGCGGAAGATCCCGTTCAGCAGGTCGCTCGTCCCCGCATCCGCGTCGAAACGCGCCAACTGCACTTCCTGCGCCCGATCTTCGATCGGCGTCTCATCCTCGACCGGCGTACTGCCTGTATACGCCGGCGTCTTCACTTCTACCCACGCCGTGCAGCCCGTTGCCGGGCGCTTGTCGCAGTATGCTTCCAAGCCGCCCAGCGACTCGCCCGAATCCAGCGTCACCGTCGGCGTTACGTTGATCCAGCCCGCGTTGCCCGTGTCGTTCACGCCGTAGCCCAGCGTCAGCACATGGCCCATCGCCCCGTCAAGGCCGGGAAGCGGGGACAACGCGCCGCTCGTCCCTTCCCCGTCGCCGTTGTCGTCGTACACCGGCTTCTGCACCGTTGACGCGCCCGCGCCGCTCGTCGCGTTCGCCGTGTACTCGGACATTTTCCCGCTGGCCGTCTCGAACGCCTCGCGCAGCGTCTTGCCGTCCCGCAGTTTCCGGAAGAACTCCGTCGTGAACGCCTCGCCGTCCCGGATATTGTCCGCCGGGTCCATCACGCCCCGGTGCGACACCTGGCCCGACTTCGCGCTGGCCACGATCACCCGGCCCGGCTTCGACACCACCGGGATGAAACTCCCCGAATGGCATCCGCCGTACACCACCACCCGCGCCTCGTTCAGCGCATCATGGCCCGCGAGCGCCGTCTCCAGCGTGTTCATCCAGCCGTTCAGATCCAACGGCGACAGATACCACGTCTCGTCGTATGCGCCCGAATACACATAGAATTTGTTCACGCTGCCGTGGTCCACGAACACGATATACAACGGCGCCGCGCGCGACAGCATCTTCGATGCCGCCCAGCCCGTGATCGCCGTGGCGACCTCCGCCTTCGTCGGCGTCGTGTCCGACACCAGGATATCCGGCGCGGGCTGGGCCGGGCCTTCCCGGAAATAGTAGATGTCTTCCGGCGCGATGCCCCGGTCGCGAAGCACGCGATAGACGCCATCGCCGGTCTTGGCGTGTTCCGGACGGCCCTCGCCCGCCGCGTTGTACTTGCCCACCACGATTACGGCGTATCCCGCCCGGTCCTTCACCGTCACGCGGACCGTCTCCGGTTCGTCGTAGGGCGTCGAGGCCGCCGGCAGGAAATCGTTGTCGCCCTGGAAATCCGCGCGGAACTGCCAAGTGCCCGGCATGTCCAGTTCCCACGCGTCGAACACCGCCTTGCCCGTCGAGTCCGTCACGCCCGTCAGGGTCGCCGCCGAGGAGCCGTCCGGTTTTTTCGCGTTCAGCCGGACCGCGCGGTTCGCGACAAGGCCGGCCAATTCCGTCGGGAAGCCCGTCACGAACGTCACCGTCACATCCACATCTGCATAGCCCAGCGGCACCGACGACGCGTTCGCCGACACCGCCAGCGTCGGGAGCGCCTTGAGCACCTCGAAGGTCACGTCCGTGCTGGTCGCGCTGCGGTACGTCGCGTCGCCCGGCCACGCCGAGGTGATCGTCCACGGATTGCGGCCCTGGCTCGCTTCCGTCGGATGGAAGGTGCGGGTGTACCCGCCGTTGCTGAACACCACGCCTTCCGGAAACACGTCGGATGCGACGCCCGACGGCGTGATGCTCCGGAACGTCACCGTGCCCGAACCCGACGGCATCGGGAAGATCTGGCCGTTAGCCGTAATCGGCTGGCCCAGCGTAATTGACGGGACGTTCGTTCCCAACAGGATGAACGACATCTCGACGCCGCCTAGCACGATCGTGCAGTCCAGCGCCGGCGACGGCGTGCCGTAATCCATGCCGTCGTAGGCCGTCACCACCACGCGCCACACGTCGCCCACCTGCGTCTCGCTGTTGTTGATCTGGCTGGAAATCGCCGACGACGGCGGCGACGGCGGCAGCGCCGTGAACGACGATTCGCCGCTGCGCTTCACCCACCATTGGAAGCGGAACTGGAGCGGATCGCCGTCCGGGTCGCCGCTTACGTCGCTGATCCGGCACACCAGATTCGCCGAATCGCTTTGGACCGCCGGATAATTCAGCGACGGCGCGCCCGGAAGGCCGTTGGCGATCGTTGTGCTCACATGGCCGGGATTTGTCGTGTACATGACGCCGTCGTACGCCTGCACGAAGCAGGACCACGTCTCGCCCTTGGCCGTATTGGAGGCGGAAATCGTGTCCGACGCCACGGGAACCGGCAAGACATGCTCGATAATCGTCCCCGTCCCGTTGTCCCACACAAACCGGTAGGATTCTATTGTCCGCGACGGCGTGCCGGGCGAAACCGACTCCGATGTCAGGGCGCAAACAAGGTCTTCCGTCGTGTCGTACGGCGCGCCCGTCCAAGACAGGCCGGGCGTCGTCGGCGGCTGATACGCCGAGGTCCGGAAGTCCGACGGACCCGGCGTCACCCATTGCGGGCGGAACCACGGGCCGTGCGCCGACTGGCCGGGAACCGGGCCCAGCACCGGCGCGTACAGCGCGCGCATGCGGCAGTGGAAACCGTTCGCCAGCGGGAAACCCGTTACAGTCTCTGTGAAGGTGTAGCCCGTCAGCGTGTCCTGCCACGCGCTCGATTCACCGAGACCCGTGCCGTCGAATGGCGTGCCGTAAGGCTTGATCTCCCACTGCAACTTCACTTTCGACCGGCCCGCTGGACTCTTGCACTGCATGAACAGTTTCACACCGTCCGAACCGATGTCCACTCCGGGGGAACCGATGGGCGTGCTGTCCGCGCGCGTCAAGCGCAGATTGACATTGAAGCCTTCCGAGGCGCCATAGTAAAGCATTGTTCCGCCGGGATTGTCTCCGCCAACGGGGCCTGGGTAGTTGTTTGCGCCGACCAGTAGATCGGCATGACCGTCTCCGTTCACGTCGCCCACACCGGCCACGTCATATCCGAATCCCGGATATACGTTGTAGCCCGGATTGGCGAACAGGCTGCCGGCGGCGTCGGCCGGCGTGGTTCCAACCACGCCATTGCGCGATCCCGCAAACACAAAGGCCGCGCCGCCCCGGTAATTGGTGGTTCCCGCGAGAAGATCATCAAAACCGTCGCCGTTGACATCCCTTGCTCCCGAGAGGGATTGGCCGAATTGGCTTCCGGTCAGGTTTCCGGTAATTATAGCGTTCGCGTCGGCAATGGTACGCGCCGAAATACCCCTCGCCGATCCGTGAAACACGAACACCGCGCCCTCGCGATATTTCTGCCCTTCGTAAGTAGGCGCCGCGACGGCAATATCCCCGTAACCATCGCCATTCACATCGCCAATGCCCGATACACACTTTCCAAAGAGCCACCACTCGTTCTGATCGTCGGAAAAGGGATGATCGGTTTCGATCAAAGCATGTCCGTTCGATGGGCCGGTTCCGATGACGCCGTTGGCCGATCCCAAGAACACGAAAGCGCCGCCTTCCCATCGCTTCAAGCGTCCGACGCCGCCATACGTGGCCGCGCCGACGACGACATCCGCGTAACCGTCGCCGTTGACATCCCCGGCGCCCGACACGCTTTCCCCAAACCACGAACTGCTGCACTCGGCGGTCAACTTGGCCTGCGCCGTGCCTGGACCGCTTCCGATGAGACCTCCGGGCCCTCCCAGAAACACGAACGCCGCCCCGCCCAACGTGGCAAAATCATAGTAACCCGCGCCGACGATGACGTCCGCATAACCGTCCCCATTGACATCGCCCGCTCCCGCGACCGATCTTCCAAATTGCGAATTGACCTGATCGGATTCGACCTTGGAGGCCGCCGCTGCCGGTCCCGTGCCCACCAAACCCGAGGATGATCCAAGGAACAAGAACGCCGCCCCGTGGCCTGCGTAACCTTGATTGCCGACAATGACATCCGCATAGCCGTCGCCATTCACGTCTCCCGCGCCCGCAACCCCTTCGCCGAAGGCGCCGCTTGGATTCGAACTGTCTCCGTAAAGGGCGGAGGCCGGCGTCAGGCTCAGGCCGTTCGCGGAACCGAGATAGAGAAAGGCCGCGCCTACATCGCTCGAACCGTAATCATACAGCGGCGCGCCCACGACCACATCCGCATAGCCGTCGCCGTTCACGTCGCCCGCGCCCGCGACCGCCAAGCCGAGTTTCGACTGTGGTTGGGTTCCTTCGAGAATGGCTGCCGCCTCCGACAGGTCGCTGCCCTGCATTTGGGTAATTGGACCGTAAAAGACGTGGACGCCGCCTTCCGTGCCGTAGGCGCGCGTATAAGCCTGTTCCCCGGCGATCAAGTCGGCAAAACCGTCTCCATTCACATCGGTTTGTGAACAGAACGCCCCTCCAAAGACGGTTGCCGGCTGTTCCGAGTAGAGTTTCAACGCGGCATCCTGAACGTATGAACCCATGATTCCGTTCTTCGATCCGGGAAAAACATAGACAACCCCGTCAATGCCGGCGCTGGTTACCGGATAGAACGAGGAACCCCATGCCACATCGGAGTATCCGTCACCATTGAGATCGCCGACGCCCCTAACCTGAGTCACGCCTATGTTCGGCTGATCGCTGTACAGTATGGCATTGGCGTCGGACGGATTGAGCCAACGGGATCCCGCCGGCGTTCCCAACGGCGGGGCCGCGCTTCCAAGAAAGACCAGGGCGGCGCCTTTGTTGTCGGCTTCATGGCCCGGTTCGTCGTACAAATATCCGGCAACAATCACGTCGGCATACCCGTCGCCGTTCACGTCGCCCGCGCTCGCCGCGCATACGCCGAGCCTGGCGCTGTATTGATTGGATTCTATCTTGGCCCAGGTCAGCGTGGAGGTATCCGGGTCTTGCCATCCCGAGGGCGCCGTCGGCCCTCCCGCCATGATGTAGGCGGCGCCTTCGGATACATCGTCATACGCGGCCCCATGCGTCTCGTAGAAGGCGCTGAAAATCGCGTCGGCGTATCCATCCGCATTCACATCGCCGGCCGCGGCGACATAATTGCCGAGATAGCCTCCTCCTCCCCCGCCCCCCGCGCCTCCCTGGAATTTCACCCAAGTGTAGGAACTGGTCGCGGGATCTTCCCATCCCGCGGGCTGCACATTCAACCCGGAGATGACAAAGACGGCTCCTTCGGTCGGCACCCCGAGGTTGTAGTTCGACGCGCCGATGGCAATTTCAGCGCGGCCATCGCCGTTCACGTCGCCCAAACCCGCGATGGCGGCGCCAAAATACGACTGGGGTTGATCGGATTTGAATTTTGCCCAAGCGTCATTGAGGTTCAGCCATCCCGGCGGACCCGTGGTACGGCCCAGAAAAACATAGACGCATTCATCCTCGGCGGTGACTCCATCGTCGTAGTTGATGGCTGAAGCGATAATATCGTCATATCCGTCGCCATTGACGTCGCCCGCGCCCGCGACCACGGTTCCGAGCCACGATCCGGTTTGATTGGATTCGATCTTCAAGAAGGCATCGTCCGGTTTTTTTGCGGTTACGCCGTCTTTGGAACCCAAGAAAACAAACACGGCGCCCTCGTTCGTTTCACCGTGATCGTAGAAGCGGGAAGAGGCAATGATGTCTTCGTACCCGTCGCCGTTGATGTCTCCCCCGCTGGCCACGCTCCATCCCAGCTCCGCGCCCGATTGATTGCCGGTTACCGTCACGTCCGCCATGGCGGTTCCGCCAATCATCGGATCTATCTCGATGGGATACCGTGCCCCGGCATCATCCACTACGAGACTCAGCGTGTCGGTAAGCAGCACAATATTGACAGGCAGCGCCTTGCCGTCCGCGTCCCAGGCCACGGCATGCGAATAACGCAACACCGTCCGTCCGTTGCCGTCCTTGAACGCGATACCGCCGTCTTTTCCGTGCGACACAGCTTCCAAACCATCGGAAAGTAGCCCCTCGATGCAAAGAAGACCTTCGCCGTCCGGACGTTCCAAGACGGTAAACCCCTGTTCGACGCCCCGTTCGTCGTTGACATACCACTCGACGATTTCCGGACGCCCGTATTCGACCCGGTTGCCGTTGGCATTCGGTACGGCGGGTTCGACGGGAATCATCTGGCCGGACCGGCCATAACCCGTGAACCGCCATTCGAAGGTCCACCCGGAGGCGCCGGCCTTGGCCGCGTCCCCGCGCTCGACGACCCGAATCCCTTCCGGACGGAACTCCGCCCGCAGATTCTGCGCCCGGTTCGCGGCGGACAATCCGGCCGATTTTTCCAGTCTCACGGCGTTATATTCGGCCTTTGCCAAATTCGCCTGGACTGTCCCGAACCAGGATGACTGTTCCAGCGTCCCGGATGCCGCAAATTCTCCACCCGATGCGAACACAGGAAAAAGAACAGCGGCCATGACAAGGTATGAATTGCGCGCGACCCTCATTTGCTTCCCTCCCACTGGCTTGTCGGTTTCGGACTCCCGCGGAACGCTTCGGCAACGATGCCAAGGATCGACAAGACCCGATTTTCGCTAAAAAGGCGCGCGTCAACATTTCAACGCGTCAAAGCAATTAGATCCCCTGAAAGTCGCCCCGATACACCCAATTTGCCTTATACGTTAATTCCGACGACCGCGACTTCCCGGAATTTCACTACTTGCAGTGTACCATATTTCCGGGGATTTGACCACCGAAAAAACGGGGACAGCGGCGAGGAACGAAATGGACAACGCAGACAGGGTGGATAGAAGTGAAAGTCAGCGCGCCCAAGATTGGATAAAGGGAAGAATGGCATGGCGAAGTATTTTTGGCGAAAGAGTGTCCGGCGCGAGATCGAACGAGTCTCCCAGGGCGGCAAGACGGAGCCCCAACCATCGGACGGCCGTTTCGACGACAAGGTTGTGATCGGCGGACAGTTTGGGCAGATCGCGCACGAGCATCCAACGGGCATCCGCGGCGTCGTCGCCGGCCTTCGGCGCCCGTTGCCGATAATCGGCCAATCCCACGTAGGCGATGGTAATCACCCGTCCACGCGGGTCGCGCCCGACATCGCCGAAGGTGTGGAACTGTTCAAGACGAATCCCCTTTAGGCCGGTTTCTTCGGCGAGTTCGCGCGCCGCGGCCGCTTCGAGTTCCTCGTCCATGTCGAGAAAGCCGCCGGGCAGCGCCCACATGCCCAGAAACGGGGGGCGCCCTCGCTTGATCAACAGGACCGCCAACGAGTCTTCGATCACGGTAAACACGACGGCGTCAACCGTGACCATGGGGCGTGGATAGGGATAGGTGTAGCCTGCGGTGTTCATGGAAGGCTCCCAAGGATCCGTTCGGCGTTTCGGAACGCAATCGCGTCGTGGTCCGCCTCATCGAGCGCGGCACAACGGAGTTTATCGGCGTTGGCGCGCGGGTTGAACATCGGCATGTTCGATCCGTAGAGGAGGCGGCCCGCGCCGAAACGCGCGACGGCGTGTTCAAGTTCGCCCAAGTGTTCGTAGTTCGAGATGTCGAAGTACAGGTTTTCCGGCCATGGCTCGCCTACGGCTTCCGGCTGGCCGAATTTGAGACCGAGCGCCACGATATTGACATCCGGCCATGCGCGTGCAAATGCCCCAACCGCTTCCGGAGGTACGTCCTGGGTCTTGTACGGACGAAATTGCCGGCGTACATCTTCCATGGACATCTGCACAAAAACCGGCAGACCGCGCCGGGCCGCCTCGTCCAGTATCGGCGCGACTTCCGTATCTTCCAGCGTGTATTCGTGATAATTGGGATGCAGGAGGATGCCTCGCATGCCGTATTCGTCAATACACCGCCGCAAATCATCCTGCCAGCCTGAAAAACCGGGGCGCATAACAGCCAAGGGAACAATCCGGATCCCGCTATCCGGGCGATCCGCCAAAAACGCGGCCAAGGCGTCGTTGCCGTCTTGCGGATTCAGGTAGTGGACCGCGTCGAGCGACGAAACGGCGGCGGTTTGGACGCCCATTGCCATCAAGGCCGCCAATACGGCGTCGCCGTCTCTCACGGGACGGTAAGGCCAATGCCCGATCTTCACGTTGACATCAAACATCGAGCCAGCGCCTCACGTTTTCACCGAGGATCATCGCCTGTTCGTGTTCACCCAACCCCGCGGAGTGAACCTTGCTCATTTGTACAGCCATGTTGCGTCCCGGCGCATCCGAACCGAAAAAAAGGCGATCCGGTCCGATGTGTTTCAGCAACGACTGCACGATGCCGTCTTCCGGTTCGCCGCCTGAAATGTCCATGCCGACGTTCGGCGCGCCGCACACGATGCGAGCGGCCTCTTCCCATCGCCCGCTCGCGTGTGCGAGCCAGATGCGAAGGTCCGGAAAGCGCCTCGCAAGATGGACGACATGATGGCACGTAGATTCCTTGGCCATGTTGCCGGTCGCCTTGATCCAGGCATGCGCGAGGATCGGCGCGTTGCGTTCGATGCAGCATTCGGCAATCGGATCCAGCCGGGGATCGTCCGCGAATTGAGACACCCACAGTTTCACGAACCGGCAGCCGCCCGGCACGAGATGCCGCCGCAACAACGTCAACGACGCCTCGACATGCTCCGCGCTCACATAGACACCGCCGATAAATCGTTCGGGATAGTTTGCGCACGCGTCCGCGATATCCGAGGCGGCGTCTTCGAGGTCTTGTACCGGGGGAAACTCGGCCCACGTCCGTCCGAGCGACGTAATGCACAGTTTGTCTATCCCGCAACGATCGGCGGCAGCGATTAGTTCCCGCAAATGCGAGTCTTCCGCGTTCAGGATGTGTACATGACAGTCTATGATCACGTTCGCGTTGCGCTCCCCCGAACTTGGGCGCGGAGTTCGTCGAAAAGACGCTCCTCGCCGCCGCGGTAGATGAGGTTGTCGTCAACCAGCAATGTCTCCTCGGCGGACAACGGCAGGAACTTGCCGGTTGCGCGCGCATATTCGACGCCATCGTCACCGGCCAGCCATCCGCTGACGACAACGAGCCGGCGCGAGACCTTTTCCGCTTTGGCGCGTGCAGTCAAGTCTTGCGAATCGGGTACGGGCCGGAGATAACGCACGGTGAGTTCGCCGGTCACGCACGATCGCGTGATGGCGCGCGCGGCGGCCCATGCCATGCACTCGTCGAGCAGGGCCGCGATCACGCCGCCGTGCACGGTATGCTCGTAGCCGCAATGATGTTCGCGGGCGTTCCAGCGCGCGCGTACTTCGTCGTCCTCGACGTAAAACCGGACTTGCAATCCCGCATGGTTCGCTTCGCCGCAGACGAAACAGGGATGCGAATTGGGCAGATACTTTCGATGGTTGGTTCCGTCCATCGGACTCCTGGCATTACAACGACGCCTGCATGAGATCGTCGAGTTCCTGTTGGATGCTTTGCGTGACGGGGAACCGGAAACCCGTCTTCGGATCGAGATCGAGGTCCATCACTTTCATCGTGACGGGATGCTGATCGCGCTTCCACTGGTTGTACACGAACCGCTTGCCGAAATCCATCGTCCACGCGCGCAGTTGCTCCGCGCCATGCTCCGCATACCGGTGGCAAAGCACGCGCCAGCAATCCACGAGCGTCATGCGCCGTTTCGCGAAAAGATACAGGAGATCGTCGAGCACGACATACGGCATGAGATCGTCCTCGTCGCGCTGATCGGGCGCGAGTTCGGCGCTTGGCGGAATATCGAGCACCTGTCTGAGCGATTGAATGCCGTCGCGGCGCGCGAGGTATTCGAGCAGACGGCTGATGACCGTCTTGGGCACGTTGGCGATCGGCGAATAGCCGCCCTGGTTGTCGCCGCCCGTCGTGGTGTAGCCGACCGCCGCCTCGCTGAGATTCGACGTGACCAGCAGCAATCCGCCGACACTGTTCGCCCAGTTCAGCATCATGCTGCCGCGTACGCGCGCCTGAAGGTTTTGTTGGGCGAGCGGCGTGATCCGGTCCGCGCCTCCGGCAAGTTCGGCGGCCTTCTTCATGGCCACCTCGACCTCGTCCTCGATGGACACAACCTGGAACGGCACGCCCAATTCCTCCGCAAGCGACCGCGCGGCTTGTTCGGTGGCGCTGCTGCTGTATGCCTTGTTGGGAAGGTAGACGGCGCGAATGCGTTCGGCATATTGATCCGCTTCGCGGCCCTCCTTCAGCGCCTTGGCCGCATGGACGGCCATCAAGAGACACAGCGCGCTGTCGCGTCCACCGGACAACGCCACCAGAAATCGCTGAAAAACGCCGACCTTCTCGAAATAATCGCGCAGTCCCAGTACCAGCGCATCGAACAGTTCGTCGAGATACTGCTCCGGTGAAGCACCTGCCGGTTGCGGTTCGGCGTCGAAGAAACTGCGCGGCATGCCGGCCGCGTAATCCGCCAGCGGCGCCGGTTCGAAGGATCCCTGCGAGACATCAACAATCGCCGTGCCGTTTGTTCCCTTGCCGAAGACAACGGCCTGCCGCCATGTCGAATTCTCCGCGCGCGCCCGGTCCACGGCATCCAAGTCAACGATGCCGTCCGCCAGCGTCCACGCCGCCTTCGACAACGCCGGCCCCTCGACGACCAGACGGTCCGGCGAAGCCACGAATCCGCCGCCATCGAATACCAGACGGCTGCTGTCACAACCCAGCAGGTTCGCGTAGGCGTACACGCACGCGAGATTTTCCGCCGCATTGCGAACCAGCCTCCGGCGCTGCTCGTTCTTGCCCGGCGTGAACGGCGATGCGCTGCTGTTGCAGATGATCTCGGCTCCGGCCATCGCGCGGGTCTGTGCGGGCGAATTCGCCGACCACAGATCCTCGCAGATTTCGCCGCTGACCATACCATACGGCAGCCGGAAAACAAGGTCGCCCGCGGGAACACCGTTGATCTCCGTGACGCCTTCCATCCACGGCGCCCAATTGCGGCCCTCATAGAATATGCTGTACGTCGGCAGGAATTTCTTCAGGATCATGCCCCGGACCCGCCCGTCGTGAATCAGCGCCATCGCGTTGTATACCATCGCGTCCTTGCGAACCGGCAATCCGACAAACACGTCTATGCCGCTGCATTCTTTCGCGAGAGTCCCCAGCGCGTACCAACTCCGGCGCGCCACGTCCGGCCACCAAATCCGGTCGCCCAGACTGTACCCCGAGATGGCCAATTCCGGCAACACCAGCAGGTGAACGCCGCGCCGGCGCGCCTCGCCGACCACCGCCGCCAGCCGGCAGCCGTTTTCCACGAAATCGCCTACCTTCACCGAAACGGACCCGACGCCAATACGCACCAGTCTCATGTTGTTTTCTCCCGCGGGGCTCGCCGGCGCCTGCCGGTTCGTCTTGCGCAGTCCATGCGTTCTGTCCTCATTGCGCCATTATAACGCGCATGCCCCCCGCGATGCGCGCTAAGCCGTTTCGCTTTCGATCCGGCATTTCAATACACTTCTTTCATGATTTCGATTGCGCCCGATATCGTTCTCGACGAGAAGGAACTGGCGTTTTCCTTCATTCGCGCATCGGGGCCGGGCGGCCAGAACGTCAACAAGGTCGCAACGGCCGTTCAACTTCGATTCGACGCGAAAGCCAGTCCCTCGCTTCCGCCGCATGTTCGGAGGCGTCTTCTCGGCCTTGCCGGAAAACGGGCCACCGAGGCGGGGCTTATCATAATCGAAGCGCGCCGCCATCGCACACAGGAACAAAACCGGTTCGACGCCGTCGATCGGCTGGTTCGATTGATCGCGGCGGCGGCCCGGCCCCCCAAGCCCCGAAAAAAGACAAAGCCCACCAAGGCCGCCCGGCAGCGGCGCATGAATGAAAAGCGACAGCGCGGCGAAACGAAAAAAATGCGCGCCGCGATAACCGATCATCGCGATTGATGTCTTTTCCAATTTCAAAGGTGGCAACAGGCCAATGGATTGATCTTTTGTGCATTTGCCCGGGGTATTCGAGAATCATTTGCCTGCGGCTGAAAGCGATGGATCAACCGCGTTACAATCCACTCGGTTTTTTCTCTCTGAACCGCCCATTGGGCAAAATGGATTTATTTCAACCAGGGAGTTAGACATGAGCGACGTCATGAAATCATTACGGAAACGGCTGGGGGAAATTGCGGATGTCCAAGCGGCGATAGCACTGATGGACTGGGATGAACAGACCGTCATGCCCCCGAAAACCGCCGGCGAACGGGGACAACAACTTGCAACCTTGTCCGCCATGGCCCACCGGATGACGACTTGCTCGGATATGGGACGTCTGTTGGCGCGGGCCGAACGGGCCGCCTTGTCGCCCGATGACAGAAAACTGGTTGAAGTGGCCCTCTATGATTACAAGCGCAAACGTCGAATTCCGGCCCATCTGATCGAAACGTTCGCCCAAGAACGCAGCCACGCATTTCAGGCATGGGTCACGGCACGGAAAAATTCGGATTTTCCCCTGTTTGCCCCCCATTTGGATCATCTGCTGGAATTGTTGCGGCGCATGGCCGATTGTTTGGGATACAACGAGTCGCCCTACGATGCCCATCTCGAAGACTATGAGCGCGGTATTACGACACGTCCGTTGAAAACACTCTTCACCGAACTGGCGGACCACCAAAGCCGGCTTCTCCGCCGGTTCGCGGTTCACGGCCCTTCGGCCGCCGAACCCGCATGGATCAGACAGATCTGGGATGAACAAAAACAGTGGGATTTCACACTCCGTGTTCTTGACGGCATGGGCTATGACCGGCAAGCGGGTCGGCAGGACCGCTCCGTTCACCCTTTTACGACCAGCATGGGCATTCGTGACGTGCGAATTACAACCCGTCTCGATCCACGCAATCCCTTGCCAGCCCTCTTTTCTTCAATTCATGAATGCGGCCACGCCCTCTACGATCAGGGACTGTCGCCGGACGATGCCCGAACGCCATTGGCGCAGGGTGCCTCGCTGGGTATTCACGAATCCCAGTCACGGTTGTGGGAAAACATGATCGGACGCAGTCTGCCCTTCTGGCGATATTGCCTGCCCCTATTCCGGTCGTTTTTTCCCGGCCAATTGGACAGTGTTTCCGCTGACGATCTTTATCGTGAAACAACCCGAATCATGCCGTCGTTCATACGCACGGATTCAGACGAATGCACATATAATTTACATATTATCCTGCGATTTGAATTGGAAGTCGAATTGATTGAAGGCCGGATGGCTGTGCGCGACATTCCTGAGGCATGGAACGCCCGTTTCAAGCAACTATTGGGACTTGACGTTCCCGACGATGCACACGGATGCTTGCAGGACATCCATTGGTCGCATGGATTGATCGGGTATTTCCCAACCTATGCGCTCGGCAATCTGTATGCGGCGCAAATGTTTGAAGTTATTGAAGATGAACTGCCGACATTGTGGACGGATATCGAATCGGGACGTTTCATGGGATTGCGCGAATGGCTGCGCGAACATGTTCATCGCCATGGACGGCGTAAAACCGCCCTTGAACTGATGCGTGACATCACCGGACAGGAACCAACCCCCCGGCCGTTTCTGAATTACCTGGAGAAAA
>DAOTMJ010000009.1 GCA_035450225.1 Candidatus Hydrogenedentota bacterium | reverse complement strand
AATGAAGCCAACAAGATCCCGCCAACGGGATTTTTCTTAGCCGGGGATCGGGGGATCATCGCCCCAGTAAAACCGAGTGGTGGTTCCCGCCCGGCAGGCGTATTCCCATTCGGCTTCCGTAGGCAGCCGGAACGTCAGGCCCGGATTGGCCTGGTTCAATTTGTCGAGAAATCCGTTCGGTTGCGTGATGTCGTCCCACGAAATAGACTCGACGGGCCGGCTCATGTCGCCGGTGAAGTAGGACGGGTTCGATCCCATGACCGCCTGCCATTGCGCCTGCGTGACCTCATATTTACCCATCCAGAAGCCTTGCGTCAACGTGACCTGATGCTGCGGGTCTTCGTCGGAATTGCTGTCCTGTTCGCCGGCATACCGGCCCATCATAAAGGTCCCCGCCGGGATCCAGACGAATCGCATCCCCGCGAACGTGGCCTCCTCGCCCGGCGTGGGGCCGGTACCGTCGTCGGCGATGATGCGAATCTTGCCCTGCGGGACCGTTTCGCCGGGATAATCCGCCGCGATGTCCCAGACGATGTGCTTGCCCGTACCGGGCGCGACGTTCGGCCCAATATCGCCCGTGGCGGTCCTGACGTTGAACGGGAATGTCGCGCCGTTGTCCTTTGACGCCTTGGCCGAGACGGTGCAGTTTCCGTTTGGGCTGGCGAGATCGTAGAAGATGTCCATCTTCGTCCCGGCGGTCCCGTTCGGAGACTGTGAAAACGTTACATTCGACACCACCGGTCCTTGCGCCCATGCGTCCGCCGACAACAACGCAACGGCGCAGACGCCCACACACACAAGAGCATGCGATCGTTTTCCCTGGAAAAGCATGTTCGATTCCTCCGCTTTCAATTTCCTCTCGAATTGCCATTCCCGCCGCAATCATGCCAAGTTCAGTGTATCAGGAATCCTTCCATTTTGCAAACGCGCGGGAGGGGCGGCGTCCCCGCCGACCGGTATTTTGCGCGACGTGAAACGGCGCGCGGGAACGCGCGCATTCCCTGATTGGCTGGAGCGCCGATCCGATTGGGCAATCGAACTTACGGTTCATACGTTATCGCGTGGCGCGCGAGGACGCGCCGCCATTGCCACGGAGAAGGCATTCATGTAAAATGATGATAACGACTTGGAGCATGAGAAACATGGAATTCAGAGTCACGTTGATCGAAACGGAGGAAGGCGTGGCCGCCAGTTGTCCTTCCCTTCGAGGCTGTCATTCGCAGGGTGAAACACGGGAAGAGGCGCTTGCCAACATTCGCGCCGCCATCCAAGAGTGGCTCGAGGCGGAGCAACTCGAAGAGACCGAGTTCAAGATCAGCGAAGAGATTGTAAGGGTCTGACATGCCGCGGATACCAGGGGTGGGATGGGAGGAAGCGGTTCGGGCATTGCGGAAGGCCGGGTACAGGGTTGTTCGCGAGTGAAAACACACGGTGATGTCCAACGGTGTAACGCGATTGACCGTCCCTCGCCATAATCCGATCAATTCGTTCACCATGGGCGCCATTGCCCAAGACGCGGGTCTCACCCCGGAACAATTCAAGGCCTTGCTCTAACCGGGAGCGCGCCCTCCCGACCGCTTTTTTACGCGACGTGAAACGGCGCGCGGGGACGTGCGCCCTCCCTGTAAGACACAACCGCAGTATAGCAGCCGGACTCGGAGAATTTCACGCTTTTCTCTCCGCGCGACACAGGCCCATCGTCCGGCATCCTCTTTCCGTGGCGCGCGGCGCAGATGTTACACCTGCATAACAAGAAATGTACGGTGCTTCTGGGCAAGAATACAAACTCTTTCCGACAGACTTGCGAGGAAGCTTCACGACATGTGCGGCGAGGCCCGCCAGACACAATCCAACCCACAATCGCGGTATCCATCCGGCCCGAAGCATGTCGCATGCCCTCCTCGTTGCCCGTCAGAGAATATAAAAAAATAGCATGCCGGGTTTCGCCTGTCAAGGTCCAGAAAAACCAGAAAACTTTAGAGCGTGTATGGAAAGGGCGTAGAACAGACTGTCCAGTCTGTCGATCCTTGTAAATTTTCCGGTTCCAGTAGGACAGGCTGGACAGCCTGTCCTACGTTCCGTGCCCAAGGGATTTTCCGTACACGCTCTTGAGCAACGACCCATCCGGTTTGTTGCGGCGCGGGAGGGTCGGCGTCCCCGCCGGCCGGTATCTTGCATGACGTGAGACGACCGTCTGCACGCATGGGCATGTCGCTCTCGATCGAACGAGGCGACGGAATAGCGGCAAGAGGTCGCTTCTATCGTCGTAGACGCGGCATCCTTGCCGCGTTTCTTGGGAGAGAATTAAGGCGCGCGCGCCCTTACCGGTATTTTCCGAGCGCCACGATCGCGCGGGCCATCTCGGCGCGTTTCGATTCAAGGAGGCCGGTATCGCGTGTAAACGACGTCAAGTTGGGCACAATTGTTTTGAGGTTCAACGCACTTTCCGCCTGTGCGATCAGCGGCGCCGGCGCCCCTTTCTGCCGGGCCTTGCGCAGGCAATCCGCCAGGATCGTCAGGTAATCGTAGTCTTCGATTCCGTCGCGCAACAGTTCCCAGCGGATGGAATCAACGGGACCGTCCTTGCCGGGGTACAACAACAACCCGTCGCCGTTTACGGGCGTCACATCGGCGGGATTGGCATAGGGGTCTTGGCCCTTTTCGACATGGTTGACGCACCAGTGGTGCATTCCGCGAACGCCCAGCGCCCATGCCTGCCAAGGCAGGATCCGATGCTCGATGCCGGCAAAGTCCATGAACAGGTTGGCGTAGGGCCGCGGCGGTTGGTGGTTGACGTAAAACCATGTTTCCCGGCCCTGCCCGATGCGTTCCAGCAGGGGCCGCCCGTTGGGCGTGTCGAACAATTGCAGGTGCGCGCACCAAATCGGCACGAAATCGGGCAGATAGGCGTCCAGCCCGAAGGCCGTGATCATCGCCGGAATGGCCGGGGCGATTGTCTGCCATTGTTTGGCCCGCTCGGCTACTTGGGGCCATTCGTCGGGCGGCGGTTCCGAGGCTATCGCGCAAAACGCGCGATCGTTGATATTTCGGCCCGCGACGAAGGCGTTGGCCCTTCCGAGGGCGGTCGGCGCCTCCAGCAGACTGGCCGGAACCGAGAACGTCGTGCCGCCGCGAACGATCAGATCCTTGAAACGCGGTTCGAATCGCGCGAGGTCCGACGTGTAATCGGGGCTTGCGGGCGGGAACTGGGCGGCTTCGCGCAGCGTGACGCGATGATCGAGGGCGTTGGCGACATACCGTGCGGCCAGATCGCCGGGCGCAAGCGTGCAACCCATCCGTTCCGCCGCTTCGCGCGCAAGATCCGGTCGAAATCCAAAATCGGTCTTGAGTGACGGTGTCACGGGCAGATCGAAATCGTATACGGTCGCCTCAACCGGAAAAACGGTCTCCCCGTTTTCGATGCCGGTCATGACTATGCTCCCCGTGTAGACGCCCGCGGCGGCGTTGGGCGGCGCGTACAGCGTGAACCACACCGGCGAGCAGCGTCCGGCGGGCGCGGTGAACGGCTCGAAGGGAATCAGGGGATCCGGCCATTCGCCCGTGGGGCCTTCGTAATGCGACGGAACGCGGATGGGCACGTAGCCCACGTTCATGACGCGGAAAACGTTTTCCCCCAACGATTGCCCCGCATCGCGATGGATCAACCGGCCGGTCCTGAACGTGACGCCGTGCAAGCCGCGATCCTTCGGCGGCCGCACCACGATTTGGAACGATTCCCGCTCGTTGCGCGCAAGCGCCACGCGGATCATCGGATCGAACGCGCCGTTCGATTCCGGAACGTCCTCGCGGAAAATTTTTTCCAGCGGCGAGGCCACCCATACCGCCGTGTCGCCCGGAAACGCCAGCGTCCGCTTGATGGTTCGGGGGCCCCGTTCAACGGCAAACGGCGCTTCGGTCCACGGCTCCATGCCGGCTTTTCCCTTGCCCACGTTGAACCGCGTGTCAATTCCGCCGTGCGGCGGATGGGTGTCCTTGCCGAGATCCAGCGGATTTGTGCCGCCCGGCCTGAGTTGGGCCATCAGGTCGTACATGCCGTCGCCCGGCGCGGTCCATGCGTAGGGGCATCGGATGACGCGGTTGGGATCGATGTCGAATTTTTTCACGGGAAGTTTCCAGCGCCGCCCGTTTTCGGCAACGACGCTGGCGTGAATATGGACATCGGCCATCGGCTTTACCGCCGAGATGAACAATTCGAGCATGCCCGGCCTGTAATCCACCTGCGCGGCGAGTTCGTCCGTGGCGAAGTCCACGTGTTTCATGCCGCGGACGATATTGAGACGATACGTGGTTTCCCATGAGTCGCCCGGTTTCATCAGCCGGGGCACGAACGCGGTTTGGAATCCCGCAAGTTTCCGGGCGGGTTCCCATACCGCCAGAAAGGCGTGGGTCTCGTTCGCGTCGAAAATGCCGCAGACGCTGATGCTTTCGACCGGATCCGTCAACGCGGCCCAGTTCCGCGAAGCGGGGTAATACCCGGACCGTTCGACGCGTTGCACGCCGTCCAGGGTGGGCAAGTCAATGCGATCCGTCGTGTCGAACGATGCGCCCGGCACCACCGGATTGCGCACCCAAGGCGCCACCCAGTGCGTTTCCGATCCCCGGTTTTCGACCCGCCACTGCACCCGCAGCGACGATTCGCCGGGTTGCGGTTCGATAATCCGCGTAACATGCAGCCCCGCGATATTCGGTCCGTCGCAGTCGTAAGTATAGCGCACGCCCTTCATCCCGCCGGCGGCCTCCACGACCTCGCAGGCTTCATTCAGGCGGCGGTTCGGAATGTAGCGGCTCGCGACGCCGAATCCCTCCTGGACCAACCCGTTCTCGCCCGCATAATTTCCCTTTACCGCCTGCAATCCGAATTCGGTAATCGGCGCGCCGGCATTCGGCGCCACCGCCAAACGAAGGAAGGGACCATCGGCGCGCACGGGGGCCTTCAGCGGTTCCGCCGGGGAAGGGAGTGGGGGCTGGGGACTGGGGGGTGGGGATTGGGGTTTGGGAACTGGGGGTTGGAATGTCGCACCCGCAGCCGGTTCCTCTCTTGAGGGGGGCAGGGGAGCAATGGCCCGCTGTTGCGCGCCGCCCTTGAACACACCCGGCGGCGCCGGCGATCCGGATGTATTCGCGGAATGTGGTCCCGCGGCCGGTTCCGACAGCGCAATCGCGCCAAGAGCCAGCGCCCATGTCCAGCGCAGCCCATATCCTGCAAACATGCCGCATCCCTTTCATGCAAAAGGCCAGCCGATGACGATGGCGTCCGCGGTGGATCGCCACAACCGCCTTTGATTTCTTTCACGGCGGAAAGTATACCGAAATGGGGCGGAAACAATCCCCACCCGGCTTTACCCTTTTGGGCCTTTATTCCTATTTCCCCCGTTTCGCATGATATCATTCGCCTGTTGGAGACGTACCCGTGTCAAATCAGGATACCTTAAAAAGCGTATTGAACGATGTGTGCGAACTTGTCCGCCGGAATGCCCGCGGGAAAAATCGCACGATAGCCGTGTCGCCGGAGGTGGCGGACCGGCTAAACCGCATTCCATCCGCCCCGGTGCGAAAACCGAATGTTCCGGCAAATCCCGTTTTGTCAAAAGCGAGCGCCCCCAAGCCATCCGGCGTTTGGGGACCGATTCCACCGGAGATACAGGATCTCGGCGCGTTGGAACGGTACATGATGGATTGCCATGCCTGCCCGCTGGGAGCAACGCGGACGCGACTGGTGTTTGGCGCGGGCAATCCAAGGGCGGAACTGGTCTTTGTCGGCGAAGCGCCGGGCGCGGAAGAAGATCGGCAGGGCAAACCCTTTGTCGGACGCGCGGGGCAATTGTTGACCGACATCATTGAAAAAGGGATGAATTTGCAACGCGCCGAGGTGTATATCTGCAACGTGCTCAAATGCCGGCCGCCGGACAATCGCAATCCGCTTCCAGGCGAAGTCGAACAATGCGAGCCGTATCTGATCCGGCAACTTGAAATCATTCGCCCGAAAGTCATCTGCACGCTGGGTACGTACGCGACGCAAACGCTGCTCAAGACCGTGGAACCCATTGGGCGCCTGCGCGGCCGCTGGCACTTTTATCACGGGATTCCGCTGCGCGCGACATACCACCCCGCCTACCTGCTGCGCAATCCCGGCGACAAGCGCAAAACATGGGAGGATGTGCTTGAAGTGCTCAAGGTGTATCGCGGCGAATTCACGCCGGGGCCATAAACCATGGGATGGCGACGGAAAAAGGACCATCGCGGGGACACCGGCGCACCGCGTGTGCGCTGGTACCGTTCGCTGATTTTCCAGGTGATTATTCTGTGCGCCGTTCTCGTGGCGTGCATGCTGGGATCCGTGTATGTGATTACCCGGCATTATTTCGGGGAAGTCGTTTCGGAAATGGAAGAGCGAACGCAGGACATCGCCGAGCGTCTTGTGTTGATTGTCCAGGAAAATCCCAATGTGAATCTTCACGATCTCGAGGAGGATCTCTCGAAGACATACCGCGGCACCCAGATAGAACTGCATGAGCCGAAAGATCCCGTCGAGGTGGCGCCATTCATGCTCGAAAAAGACAGCGAGGGACGCCTGACGAAAGTGGCCCGGATGCACGTCACCATCGGGGGCAAGGAAGTGTGCATGCTCACGGCGCGCGTGACGGTCGTGCCGCAAACTGAAATTGTCCGCGCATTCAAAAACAAGTACCTCGCCATGCTCACGCTGGTGTTCGTGGTCACGCTGGGTCTCATGATCTATTTCATCGCGCGCATTCTGCGACCGTTGAGCGAACTCGCAAAATCGTGCGCGCAGATTCGCGAGGGGCGCCTCCAGGCCGTCGGGACGGGGCGCAATGCGGGCGAAGTCCTTGCGCTCGAGGAAACCTTCAACAGCATGGTGGCCTCCCTGCGTGAAAAGGAGACCGTCGAGGCGAACCTGCGGCAGGCACAGCGCCTTTCGGCCATCGGCAATCTCGCGGCGGGCGTCGCGCACGATATCCGCAACCCGCTGAATTCGATCAAACTGTTGTCCAGTCACGCCATGGATCAACTCCACGGCGTGCCGGATGCGGCACAGGCGGTCAAACAGATCCAGACCATTCGCAACGAGGCCAACCGGCTCCAGGAAATCGTGTCTGGATTCCTTTCGCTGGCCAAGGAAGGCGAACTGCACATCGAACCCTACCGCATAGACGCCGTGCTGGAAGAATGCGCGCGGCTTGTCCGCAAGGACGCGGAAGCGCGCGGCATCCGTTTCATAACGGAATTACGAGCGGGGGATCTGGTCTTGGCCATAGATCCGAAGCAATTGAAAAGGGCCATTTTAAATGTATTGCTCAACGCGATGGATGCCTGCCCGCGGGGCGGGCGTGTTCGTCTGTTCAGCCGGGTCATGGAGAAACATTGCGAGGTGGAAATTCGCGACGATGGTCCCGGCATTCCCAAAGAAATCGCCGATCGGGTTTTCGACCCCTATTTCACGACAAAAACCACGGGCACCGGCCTCGGTCTTTCAATCACGCGCGGCATCGTCGAGGAGCACGGCGGCACGATTTCCTTGTCGAGTCTGCCGGACCAGGGCTGCCAGGTGGTCATGGCGTTCCCGATACCGCAAACGGCCATCCCAAAAGGCAAGGACGTATGAAACCGAAAATACTAATAACCGAAGATGATCGCGTGCAGCGCGATATCATTGCGGACATTCTGCTCCGCGCGGGATATGCGGCCACGGGCACGGCTTCGGGGGCGGAAGCCGTCGAGGCGCTCAAGGATGACGTGTTCGACATGCTGCTGACGGATCTGAGCATGCCGGGCATGGACGGTCTCGATTTGCTCCGCGAGGCAAAACGAATCCGGCCCGACATCGAGGTCGTTGTCATGACCGCCTATGCGACCGTCGCCACCGCCGTCACCGCCATGAAGGAAGGCGCAACGGACTATCTTGAAAAGCCTTTTGACAAGGACGAGTTGCTGGTGGTCGTGGCGAAGGCGATCGAACGCGGCGGTCTGCGCGTGGAGAACCGCCGCCTGCGCGAACTCGTGACGCGCGGCGCTTCCCTCGGCAACATTATCGGGGAATGTGAATCCATGCAGCGGGTGTTCGACGTCATCGGCAGGGCCGTAAACGTGTCGAGCACCGTGCTCATCCAGGGCGAAAGCGGCACCGGCAAGGAACTGGTCGCGCGCCATATCCACTTTGCGGGACCGCGCGCCAAGAAACCGTTTATCGTGATGAACTGCGCGGCCATACCGGATTCGCTCGTTGAAAGTGAGTTGTTCGGGCATGAAAAGGGCGCATTCACCGGCGCCGAGGCCAGCCGACCCGGCAAGTTTGAAATCGCAAACGAGGGCACGCTGTTCCTTGACGAGATCGGCGACATGCGCCTCGAAAGCCAGGCGAAATTGTTGCGCGTCCTGCAGGATGGCATGGTGGAGCGCGTCGGATCGAGCCAGCCCCGGAAGGTGGATGTCCGCGTGCTCGTGGCCACCAATCGCGATCTGGCCCAGCGCGTCGAGGAAGGCGCGTTTCGAAAGGACCTGTATTACCGGCTCGACGTGTTGCGCGTGGATTTGCCGCCCCTGCGCGATCGCATGCAGGACTTGCCGCTGTTGCTGGCCCATTTTCGGGGGAAACTGGCCGCGAAACTGGGAAAACCGGCGCCGAATCTTTCGCCCGACGCGATTGACGCGATGCGCCGGTATCGCTGGCCGGGCAACGTCCGGGAACTGGAAAACACCCTCGAACAGTTGTTTATCCTTTGTGACGGGCCGGTTGTGGAATTCGACGCGCTACCTGAAAAACTTCGCCAGCGAAACGCGGAACCCGGCCTTTTCACACTTCCCCCCGGCGGCATCGTTCTGGAGGATCTCGAACAGGATTTCATCCGTCAAGCCCTCGAACGTTCCGGTGGCCGCATCAAGGAAGCCGCCGAACTCCTTGGGCTTACCTACAAGACGCTTCAATACCGCCTGAAAAAACACGACATTGACCGGCGCGTCTCCGACGAGGCTTGAAAACAGAAGCGCTTTTCCGGTGGCTACGGTCGCGTTTGAATCATGCCTTGGGAAGCCGCACGGTCAACCGCGCACCGCCATTTGGCCGGCTGTCGGCCCAAATTACCCCGTCGTGCGCGGTCACGATGCGCGAGCAAATGGCCAGCCCCATTCCGACGCCGTTTTCCTTGTCGGTATAGAAGGGATCGAAAATGCGTGTAATCTTGTCGGGTGGAATGCCAGGGCCTTCGTCTTCCACGCGGATTTCGACCGACGCGGCGGACGGCGCCAAGGATACAGTGACTTTTCCCCGTCCGTCCATGGCCTCGACGGCATTGTGAATCAGGTTCATGAGGACTTGCCTCAATGGCGAATGCGCCCCATGGACCGTGCATGGAATTTCGTCGGGCGGAAACACGGTCTCTATGCGCAACTCGTTTTTGTCCGCATAGTCGCGCGTAAGTGCATTGCATGTTTCGGCGGCCAGCGCTCGCAAGTCCACTTTTTCGCGTTTCAGGGTAGGCTCGCGCGCGAAATCGAGAAATCCGGAAACGATGCTGTTGAGATGATCCGATTCACGAATGGCAATCGCCGCTAGTTTGTGAACCATGTCGCGCGCATCCAGGTTGGATCGGATTTCATCCACGGCGCCGCGGATAGCTGCGACGGGATTTCGGATTTCGTGAGCAAGCCCGGCGGCCAGTTCGCCCACGGCGGCGAGGCGATCCTGTGCCTGTAATTCCTGGCGCATCCGGGCTATTTCGGTCAGATCCGAAAACGAAACAATGAGCCGGGAAACGCGCCCGCGCGCATCGTAAATCAGACTGGTGGTCAATCCAATCTGGCGGCTTTGGCCTGCTCCCGTCAAGGCGAGAAACTCGTAGCCGATGAAATCACGACGGCGCCGCAAGGCGGTCAAGGCCGGACATTCGCCGCCCGATGCCATGCGCATTACCTCACCCACGTTCCGGCCGACAGCCGATCCGTCGGTTATGCCGAGTATTTCGTACGCGGCGCGGTTCATGGCCGTGATTTCGCCGTTGGACGTGGTCACGATGAATCCGCTGTTCATGTTGTCGAGAATGTTGCGTTGGAACTGTTCCATCCGTGTAATGCGCTGGTTCCAATACCCGCTCACAAACGCGGTCAGGTAGAACGCAAGGCTCTGGATGACAAAGCGATACCAGATATCCACCCATTGGTACAGGGCGTAGTGCGCCGGCAGGGCAAAGGGATCGGCGGCCTGGACGCCGACGAATACGGTCGCGAGCGTTGCAAACACAAAACCCTGTATGAGACCGAGAAAAAGCCCCGCTTCGAGAATGACGATGACCAGGAGAAACACGAAGAAACTGCGGATACCGCCGGTAAAACTGATCGTGGCGGCCACGACGCCGAAATCCACCAGCATCTGCGTCCATGTCAGCAACAGCGGAACGGTTTTCGATCGCTTGAGCGAGGCGATGTACAGGGCGCCGGTCACAAGGGCCAGCAGATACAGGCCAATCTGCACATACACGGCCTGGGTCGCGTCGCCGAAATGATGAATATTGAATGCGGCCGGCGCGAAGCGGTACGCACCTATCGCCGCGAGAATCAACACAACAATCCGCGCCACGCCCACCGACCACAACCACACCAGCGGGCCTTCGTATACAGTCGAACGCAGCCAATTGTCCCGCATACGTCACCTGAATCGTGAATCGCGAATTATGGATTACGAAACCCCGCCATGCGTCTCATGCCGGAATTCGCCGTCCGCCATGCGATCGTCATGGCCCCTTGTCCAGCAGCCGCTGCAAACCCTCGGGGTTCGGGCTGCGCTTCATGGCCATGTCGAGCGAGATGATCCCCCGCCGCACCAGCCGGTAAAGGGACTGATTCATGGTCATCATGCCTTCGCCGGTGCCGATTTCAATCATGGAGGGAATTTGTTCGAGTTTTTCGGCGCGGATGAGCGCGCGGATGGCCGGATTGGGCGCCATGATTTCAAGCCCCAACACGCGCCCGGTTCCGTCGGCGCGCGGAATGAGTTGTTGAACGACCACCCCTTCGAGCACGAACGAAAGTTGGGTGCGCACCTGATCCTGCTGATTGGAGGGGAACACGTCCACAATGCGGTTGATGGTCTGTAGCGCATCGTTGGTGTGCAGGGTCGCGAAGGCCAAGTGGCCGGTTTCGGCGACCGTCAAGGCGGCCTGAATCGTCTCCGGATCGCGCATTTCACCGATGAGGATCACGTCGGGATCCTGTCGCAGCACGTGTTTCAGCGCCGCGGCAAATGATTTGGTGTCCGCATGGACTTCGCGTTGGTTGATGATGCTGCGGTTGTGGCGGTGCAGGTATTCGATCGGGTCTTCCACCGTGATGATGTGAACGCTTCGTTCCCGGTTGATCCGGTCGAGAATGGCGGCCAGCGTGGTGGATTTGCCGCTACCCGTCGGTCCGCAGACGAGCACCAAGCCCACGGGGCGATACGCGAAATCGGCCACAATCCGCGGCAGGCCGAGTTCCTCGAAGGTCAGGATCTCAAATGGAATTGCGCGGAAGGCCCCCACGACGGAACCGCGGTCGCGGTAGACGTTGAGACGGAACCGGCTCAATCCGTCAATGCCGAACGACAGGTCGCATTCTTTTTCGGCCTCGAATTCCGCGACCTGATCCTCATTCATGACGGCATAGATAATTTCTTGGGTGTCTTCGGGGTTGAGTCGTTCGTAGCCCGGCAAGGGTTCGAGGCTGCCGTGCAGCCGGACCATGGGCGGCGCGCCCACCACGATATGCAGGTCGCTTGCTCCGGACTCGATGGTTTTTTTCAAGAGTTCCTTGATACTGATGGACATGCCCGTGCCTCCCCTCGCCTAATCCGCTGTTGTGTGCTCCAACACCTGCTCAATGGTGGTAATGCCCTTGGCGGCTTTTGACAGCGCGTTCATACGCAAGGTGCGCATGCCGCATTTCATCGCCATAAGTTTGATTTGGGTGCCCGAGGCCCGGTTCATCACCAAATCCTGGATTTCAGGATAGTTCGGCATGGCCTCGATAACGGCCACGCGGCCCTTGTATCCCGTGTTCTTGCACTTGGCGCAGCCGCGGCCCCGAACGAACTGCGGCGGGCCGTCTTCATCGTTGGGCTTGTATTGAATTCGTTCTAAAACGTCCTTCGGCACATGATGAATGGGTTCCTTGCAGTAGGAGCACACGCGCTTGAGCAACCGTTGCGCGGCGGCCAGCGCCACCGACGATTGCACGAGGAAAGGCTCGACGCCCATGTCGGTCAAGCGGGGGAAAACGCCCGCCGCGTCGTTCGTGTGCAGCGTGCTCAGCACCAAATGACCGGTCAACGCCGCCTTCACGGCCACATCGGCCGTTTCGTGATCGCGGATTTCGCCCAGCATGACGATGTCGGGGTCCTGTCGCAAAATCTGGCGAAGCGCCTCGGCGAAGGTAAGGCCAATCGCCGCGTGCGTCTGAACCTGGGTGATGCCGAACAGTTCGTACTCGATGGGGTCCTCGACCGTGACGATGTTGCGGCTGACCACGTTGAGTTTGTTGAGTGCGCTGTAGAGTGTGGTGGTTTTCCCCGAACCGGTGGGGCCTGTCATCAGAATCATGCCGTGGGGCAGTTTGAGGGCGTGGTTGAAGGCTTCCATGGGTTGTTTCTCGAAGCCCATGCCTTCCAAGTCCAGGGTCAGGTTGCTCTTGTCCAGCACACGCAGCACGACCTTTTCGCCGTATTTCGAGGGCAGATACGCCACGCGGAAGTCTATGTCGCGGTTATTGTATCGGATGTGAATGCGCCCGTCTTGGGGTTTGCGCGTCTCGTCAATGCGGTTGCCGCTGAGAATCTTTAGCCGGGCGACCAAGTTGCTTTGCAAATTTTTGGGCGGCCCTTTGGCCTCCTCGAGGGTACCGTCCACGCGGTACCGGACCCGGACGATCTTCTCGAAGGGTTCGATATGGATATCGCTGGCACCCAATTCGAGTCCGTTGAAAAGAATAAGGCGCACCAGCCGCTTGACGGGCTCGTCTTCCGCGCCCGCTTCCAAAGCGGAAACGTCCTCGACCTGATCGTTCTCTTCGACGACTTCGAGTTCTTTTTCCTCTTTGTTGGCGGCCAGCAGTTCGTCGTACAAATCGTGCGCTTTGCCGCCGCCGTAATTCTTTTCGATGGCCGCGAGCAGTTCCGACTCGATGGCCACGACCGGCTCGATTTCATAACTGGTCAGCATCCGGAGGTCGTCCAGCGCCATGATGTTCAGCGGATTCGACATGGCCAGCGTGAGCACGTCGCCCGTGATCGAAATCGGCAGCATGGTGTGCTGGCGCGCGAGGGTTTCCGGCACCTCGGCCAAGACGTTCTTCGGGATGTTGTAATTGGCCACCCGCATGTGGGGAATGCCAAGTTGCTCGCTCAGCGTGATAACCAGATCTTCTTCGGAAAGGTATTTGCGCTCAACAAGAATATGCGCCAGATTCTGGCCGGTGGCGCGTTGGAGGGCGATGCATTCCTTGAGTTGCTCCTCGGTTACCAGACCCTGTTCAAGCAGCAAATCGGGCAGGCGTCGTTTGATCACTTTCGTTGCCATGACTCAGTACCTCCAAACAGGACATTATGCATCATAGGGGCCGAAAGAAAAAACCGCCTTCTGTCGTTCCGGCGTCATGCCACCTCCACGATTCCCAGCTGGATCAGAATGTCGTTGGCCGTTTCGGGGGTAATGTCCCCCTCCTGAAGTTTCGCAAAGGCCATGATTTTTCTCAGCGCGCCGATCATCTTGCGCATGTCGTGTGTCACGCGCCGGGCCACCAGCGCCAGGATGTCGGCGGACAACGTTGCGCCGCTTTTCTCCGCTATCCGTTCCAGAATGGCCACGCGCGCCTCGAATTCGGGCGGGCGCACATTGGCCACAATGCCTCCCGAAAAGCGGGAAATCAACCGTTGTTCAAGCATGCCGAGGCGGTCGGGGGGCTTGTCCCCCGCGATAATTATCTGGCGGTTTTGCTGTTGCAACGCGTTGAAAATGTGAAAAAATTCCTCCTGCGCCTCGACGCGTCCGCCGAGAAACTGGATATCGTCGAGTATCAGCACGTCCCAATGGCCGTAACTGGATCGAAATGCGTCCACAGCGTCGTCGCGTTGGGCTTCGGCGAGGCGCGTGGCGAAGCGGCTTGCCGACACATAGCCGATGCGCATGTCGGGATGGACTTCCGCGATGGCGTTTCCAATCGCGTTGACCAGATGGGTCTTGCCAAGTCCGACATCGCCGTAAATAAAAAAGGGATTGTATTCGCCGCCGGGCTGGCTGGCGACGGCCCGGCACAATTTCACCGTGAAGGCATTGCCTTTTCCCACCACGAAGGTCTCGAACCGGTACTCGTCCAACAGATGGTCTGAATTGAAAGCATCCAAGACTTGATCGTCGGACTCGATTCGGGCTTCGGAACGGGCGGCGAAACCGCGTCCCATGGCCGGCGCATGTTTTTGTCGCTTGAGACGTTCGGCGTCGCGCATTTCGAGATCATGCAGGGTCGTGCGGGCCACGGCGGCGGCTTCGTTGCCGCGCAACGCCTCCTGAACGGCCGCCCGTAATAGTGTTTGAATCTCGTCTTGTGTCTTGGATCCCGCGGTGTTACGACCACCCAGCGTTTCTTGCATTGCCGCCGCAACGCTTTCCCGGATCATGGCGCTCAAATCCGTTCCCTGCGCGGTTTTCGCCGGCATGGGCGAAACCGCCATGACTTCCCGAACCGCGTCGGCGACACTTTCGCGAATGGCCCAATTCAAGTCGTCCCTTGAAAGCGTCGTCGCCTTGGCGCCCTTTTGGTCCTGTTTTCCCATGTTGCCGGCCATAAGATTGGCCATGGCGTCCTGCAGGATGCCCCCCACGCTTTCCCGCACCATGGCCGTAATGTCGGAGGCCGGGGCGTCGGCGAGGTTCGGCTGGACAGGGGCTTGCGGGATGGCGGGTTTCGGCGAGACCCTTTCCGTTGCCGATTGTTGGATGAGGTCTTTCGCGACGGCATCCAGTTGGGTCATCACATCCGCGTCCGGTTCGCTTGCCTTGTCAAATTGCCGCTTGGGTCCCAAGGGGAGGCTGTGTTCGTCGAGATTCTGCCGGGCCGCGCCGTAAGTCCGTGTAAATACCGTTTGGAGGTGTTGCCAATCGCACAAGATCGGCTTGATCCGAAGATCCGGACACACTTTCTTGACTTCGTCGAGCGCGGCGGTGTCCAGCGGATTCACCATGGCGACGGTCAAAATCCGGCCCAGTTTGTCTATGGGGATTAGGTTGTGGGTCTGGCACAATTCCTTGGGCACCAGTTGGAGCACTTCCTTCGAGATATCGTAGTCGAGCAGGCTGATATGGGGAATCCGGCATTGCTTGACCAGGCACAATACCAAATCGTTCTGACTGATATAGCCCATTTCAACCAAAATTTGCCCCAAAAATCCCCCGTGTTCCCGCTGATAGGCCAAGGCCTCCTCGATTTGTGCCTGGGAAACCAGATGTTCCTCGACCAGAATGGATCCCAGCCTTTTCGGCGGCACGGCCAATGGTGTTCCATCCGCCGGAACGCGTGGCAATTCCGAAGCACCGGGCGGATCCGCCGTTTCGCCGGAAACAGTCCCGCCCGATTCCACGGGGTCCGGGGTAGTTCTGGCCGTCTGGGCGGCCCGTGAACGGAAACCTAACATCTTTCGCCGTTTTCCTCTCGCGTAAATCCTAGCACCATTTGGGTTTTACATCAACCGCCATCAAAACCGCCGGGACGGGGCGCGCCGGCGCCCGCTGGCTTGCTTGTGTGTTTGACAAGCGCGCGGCGTTGGCATAGGATACGCCTTTGGTGGGGCCAGACAGGCTCCGTGATGCGTGTGTAGCTGAGAGAGGGCTTTCGATCGTGGTTAAGAAAATCGTGCTCATCGTAGTGTTGTGTTTGATTGCCGCCGTGGTGGTGGCGGCGCTGGTGGTGGACAGCAAGTTTGGGGTGATCTGGGGATCGCCGCGCATTCCCCACGCCACGCTGGTAAAACCGGAAACGCGCGCGATGTTGTCGGTGGACGTGCCGCGCGCGAAGGATTTCATCAAGCGGCAATTCCTCAAGAACCTCCGGGTGCCCGATTCGGTCATTCCCTATGCGCTACCTTACGAGGCGGGCCTGATCGTTACGCCGGACTATGTCCTGGGCGAGATGAACATGACGCTGTTCGTGAACGATCGCCGCCTGGCGCCAGTCATTGCCGACAAGGTCAACGGTTTCAAACTGCCGGCCCCGATGGACGAGTGGTTTACCGAAAAAATGGCCGCAAAGCAGCGCGGCCTGTTGCGGCGGGACGGCACGGCGAAAATGGACAAGCTGTTCCTGGCCAAGCTGAAGACGCTGTGGAACAAGCCGGCCCCCGGCGACACGCTGAAAATCGAGGGCGGGCACACGCTTGAACTGGTGTTGGACAACCGCGACGGGAGCCTCCTCGCAATGGCTTCGGCGGTGGCGTCCGCCAAAGGTTTCGACTTGAGCACCGTATTGACGGAGGGCCGGATGGGCGTGTTCACGAACATCGGATCGATCCGGTTGCAGGGCGACATTCTTCCGGACGACTCCATCAAGCTGCTGTTGACCGTCGAATGCACGCCGGAAGCGGAGGAGGCCATGGCGAAGGTGCTGGGAATGGCGCTGGAAATGGGCTTCAACCAGCTGCAGATGATGGCCAAGATGAAAGGCATTTCCATCGAAGGCAAGGCGGCGGTGGAAGGCAAGCGGGTCAGGGGCGAATACACGCTGACAAACGTGATTGAACTCCTGAATTGACCTCGGGAACAAATGGCGCGCCCCAAACGGTTGGGGTTGCAGACGCTTGAACAGGATAAAGGAACTCGACGATGAACAAGATAACGCGAATACACGGGGCGGCGCTCGCATTCGTTTTTCTATTTGGAGCGCTTGGAGGCGTGGCATGCGGGGCATCGGACCACCCGCTGCTCGGCAAGGCCGCGCCGGCGCTGTCGCTCGATTTGATGGGCGGCGGCAAACTCGACCTTGCGGCGCTCAAGGGCAAGGTGGTCGTCATGGATTTTTGGGCGACATGGTGTCCGCCATGCCGCGCCGCCATGCCCGTCTATGTCCGGGTAACCGACAAACTGAAAGAAAAGGGCGTGGTGTTTTACGGTGTCAACCTGAAAGAAACGCCCGAACAAATCAAGACCTTCCAGGAAAAGAACAATCTGAAGTTTTCCGTGGCGCTCGACAGCCAACTCGAGGCGGCGAAATTGTATGAAGTCGAGAGCATTCCCCAACTGGTGATCGTCGGCAAGGACGGCGTAATCGAGGCTGTGCATGTCGGCATGGCGCCCGGCGCCGAGGAAACACTCACCAAGGAATTGGAAACCCTGCTGGCCGGCAAGAGCCTCGTCAAGAAAGACGAAAAAAAGTAGCGATTACGCGCGCGCGGTAAAGCGGTCGAGGAGCACCGCGGCCAGGATGACGAGGCCGAGGATTACCTGCTGGCCGAAACTTTCGACGCCGATCCAGTTCAGGCCGCTGTTGAGCACCGACACGATCAAGAGGCCGATGAAGGTGCCGGGGATGGTTCCGCGTCCGCCGCTGAGGCTCGTCCCGCCGACCACCACCGCCGCGATAACGCTCAATTCGTCGCCAAGGCCGGACTTGGGGTCGCCGCTGCCCAGCTTGGACGACGCGATCAGGCCGCCCAACACGGCCAGCATGCCGCACATCATGTAGACGACCGTCTTGATGCGTGCGACGGGCACGCCGCTCAGTCGGGCGGCTTCCTCGTTGCCGCCAATCGCGCGGACATGACGCCCGAAACGCGTCGCGTTGAGCAGAATCCCGCCCAGCACGAATACGGCGAGCATGACGAGCACACCCAGGGGAATCAAATCGAACAGGCGGTAACGGCCCAGGATCGTGTAGGCGGAGGGTAGCGGGGCGATGGGCTGGCCGCCCGCCAGAATGTATCCCAATCCGCGCAACGAACTCATGAGCGCGAGCGTCGCGATGAAGGGCGGCACATGGACGCGCGTGACCAGCAAGCCCGTCGCGCCGCCGCACAGGGTTCCCACGGCAAGCGCCGCCATCCAACCCGCGAATATCCATGGCGCGGGCGGCGCGCCCCCCCACCGGACAATCCATGCCGCGATGATGCCGCCAAAGGCAATCAACGAGCCGACGCTCAGATCGATGCCGCCCGTCAGGATGACAAAGGTCATGCCGACGGACAACACCCCGTAAACGGCCGATTGATTGAGGATGTTCACAAGACTCGCGACGGACAGGAACGGGGGGCGCTCCCGGTATTCCGCGGCGACCGCAAACACGACGCATTCGATGACGATGGCCGCCAGCAGAAAACCGTACGCGCCCAGAAAACGCCGAAAACCTCCGGTCATCCGTCTGCCTTTGCCGCGCTCAGGGCGGCCCCCGTGGCCAACTGCATGATGCGTTCCTGCGTGGCCTCGGCGCGGCTCAACTCGCCGGCCAACCGGCCCTCGTGCATGACGAGAATCCTGTCGCACATGCCGAGCACTTCGGGCAGTTCGCTCGAGATCATGAGGATGCACGCTCCCCGGCGGGCAAGGTCGTTCATGAGCTTGTAGATTTCAACCTTCGCGCCAACGTCAATCCCGCGGGTTGGCTCGTCGAATATCAGAATTTTCGATTCCGTGAAGAGCCACTTTGCGAGCACCACCTTCTGCTGGTTGCCGCCGCTGAGGTTCTGCGCGGACTGTTCGATGGACGGGGTCTTGATTTGCAGTTCCTTGACGTATTGCTCGGTGATGGCTCGCTCGCGGCGGCGGTCCACAAACAGGATGCGCACCAGCGACTTCAAGTTCGCCAAGGTCGTGTTTTCCCGGACCGTCATGCCGAGCACGAGACCCTGGCCCTTTCGGTCTTCGGTCAGCAGGCCGATGCCCTGCCGGATCGCGTCCTGCGGCGAGGCGACGGTCACCGGCTTGCCGTCGAGCGTCAGGGTTCCCGCATCGGGCGTGTCGGCGCCGAAAATCGCGCGCGCCACCTCTGTCCGCCCCGCGCCGACGAGCCCGGTGAGGCCGACGATTTCGCCCGCGCGCAGCGAGAATGACACATTGTTGAATGCGCCGTGCCGTGAAAGGCCCTCGACGCGCAACCGTTCCGCCCCCGGCGTGAAGATTTCCTTGGGAAACTCGTCCTTGAGTTCGCGTCCGACCATCATGCGGATAATGTCGTCGCGCTTGAGATCGCAGACGGCGTGCGTGCCGATGTATTGTCCGTCGCGCATAACGGTGAGGCGGTCGCCGATCTCGAAGATTTCCTCGAGGCGGTGCGAAATGTAGACAAGCCCGATATCCTGCCGGCGCAGCGTGCGAATTAGATCGAACAACGCGCGCAGTTCGTGATCGGTAAGGGTCGCGGAGGGCTCGTCCATGACGATAATCTTCGAGTTGAACGAGATGGCCTTGGCGATTTCGACCATTTGCTGCTGGGCGACGCTGCATTCGTTGACCGGTTTCCGGACGTCTATTTCGACCCGGATGCGGCCCAGCACTTCGCGCGCATCGGCATACATTTTGGACCAGTTGATGAAGGGCGTCTTGCCGATGCGCGGTTCACGGCCCAAAAAGATATTCTCGGCGACGCTTAGATACGGGCTGAGATTGAACTCCTGGTAGATCATGCTAATGCCGAGTTGTTGGGCATGATGCGGGGAGTGTATATCCACCCGCTCGCCAGACAGCCGGATTTCGCCGGAATCCATCGGCTGCGCGCCCGAAAGGATTTTCATCAGCGTGGATTTGCCCGCGCCGTTCTCGCCGACGAGGCAGTGGACCTCGCGGGGGCGCAGGTCGAACTGCACGTTGTCGAGGGCGAGCACGCCGGGAAACCGCTTGACGATATTGCGCATTTCGAGAACGAACTCACTCATTTCGACAACTCCGCTTTCAGGCTGGCCTGATCGATGATATCCACCTCGACGGGAATGACGGGCGGCACTTTCTCCCCGGCGAGATAGGCCGCGATGGCCCGAATGGCCTGTCGCCCGATTTCCTTTGGGTGCTGGACGGTGTCGGCCTTGAGCGCCGACCCTTTGAGAATGGCGTCGCGTGCTTCGGGTGTGCCGTCGTATCCGACAATGACGATGCGATTTTGGGCGCCGATGGCCTCGACGGCAGCCAGCGCGCCCAGCGCCGAGTCGTCGTTGATCGCGAAGATGCCGTCGAGATCGGGATTGGCCTGCACAAGATCCTGCGCGGCGCGGAAGGCCTTGTCGCGCTGGCCCTCGCCGGGCACCTTCTGGACGATTCGGATATCCGGATACCGTGCGATGGCCTTTTCGAATCCCGCCACGCGATCCTGGACCGACGCGACGGCGGGATGGTCAATAATCGCGACTTTACCCTTGCCGCCCATGGCCTTGGCGAGGTATTCGCCCACCAGTTCGCCGCCCATCACGTTGTCCGAGGCAATGTGCGACACCACGTCGGCGCCGTGCGCCGCAATGTCCACCGTGAACACGGGGATGCCTTTCGCGCGCGCATCCGCGATGACCGGCGCAATGCCCGCGGAATCGTTCGGCGCCACAATCAGCGCATCCACCTTCTGGATGACGAAGGTTTCGATGTGGTTATTTTGCTTGCTACTGTCGAAATCGGCGTACTGAAGAATGAGTTTGAACCCATGCTTGCGGCTTTCTTCCTGCAGCGCCGACACCATGTCCTGGTAGAAGACATGCGTCTGGGTCAGCAGCGCCGCGCCGATCGTCTTGCCGGACGATGTCGCCGGGGCGGACGTATCCGGCGGCGGATTCGGATGTCCGCAGCCGGTTGCCTGCAATACTATCGCCAACGCCGCCGCGGCCAGCGTGACCCGTCTTCCCATAAATTGTTCTCCGTTCGTATTGCTTTCCGTGTGCGCGCCGCCCTCCCGGTATGTCGGGCGAGGCGCGAACCATTGTCAAGGCTCGAATTCGTATGCGCCCATGTCGTATTCCGATCCGTCTCCGGTGGCGGCCCCGAGGCCGTCGCCGTCCAAACCGCGCGCCACGCCGAGAATGTCCGTCGAGACCGATCCCAATCCGGGAACGTCCGCAAACCGGCCGGCGTCTATGCCCGGCGAACCCGCCTGCAACGCATAGGGATCGCTGCCGGTTCCAACAAATACTGGAGCGAATTCAATATTGCCGATGCCGGAGAACCCATTCCGGATGAGGCTGTATGTCACCGTGTAGGAAGCATCGGGCACGAGCGGCAATTCGAATATGCCGGGATTCCACAGGATGCAGTTGCCGATTCGGGCGGTCGCTTCGGATTCGTTTCGGACGGCCTGCGCGGTGAAACCGACGCCGGTGTTGTTCACGATCGTGCAGTTGGTGACGACCGCCGCCGCCGCGCGATTGTGAATGCCGGCCCCGTTGCTCGCGGTGTTGTTTGCGATGACGCAGTTGGCGATGATCGGCGCCGAACCCTGGTCGTTTCCGATGGCGCCGCCGACCGCCGCCTCGTTGCCGATGAAGTACGATCGCTGGATCAGCGGCTTTGCGCCGGATCCGTTGAGTATCCCCGCGCCCAAACCGTCGCAGCGATTGCCCACAAAACGGCAATCGGCGACACGCGGCTCCGCCTCGCCGTTGTTGAACATGCCCGCGCCGCCTTGGAGCGATTCGTTGTAATAGAACGCCGAACTGGTGAACAGCGCCAGGGAAGTCTGATTGAAGACCGCGCCCCCCACGGAAGCGTAGTTGGCCTCGAAGGAGCAGTTGACAAACGAAGGCGATCCACCGGCATTGAACAGCGCGCCGCCGGAACCCGAGTCCGTCGTGGAATTCGACGCGAAAACGCAATTATCGAAGACCGAGGAACCTTCCGAATTGAACGCGGCCGCACCCCATTCCGCCGAATTGAACATGAACATGCAATTGCGGACGGTGGGCGAACCCGCCGGATTGTATAACCCGCCGCCATAATCGGCCGCATGGCCGCGCAGCAGGAGGAAACCGTCCAGGAGCGCGCCGTCGGCGCCGATAACGCACCGCCGCGTATCCTCGCCGTCAATAACGGTCAACGCGGGGTCCGTGCCCCGTTGTTCACGGACTGTCTCCGTTCCGGCAAAGCCGCCGTAGACCGCCACGCCCGGCGCGAGCGTAAGCACCGCGTCGCCCGCGTCCGTGTAGACGCCCGCGGCCACCCATACCTCGCCGATACCGTCCGAGGCCGCATCGTCCACGCCCTGTTGGAGGGTGGCGTAAGCCGTGGCCCACGACAAGCCGTCGTTCGTGCCGCCGGTGTTGCGTGCGTCCACGTGCACGGGTTTTTTGACCACGACGCAGCCGGTGCGCGCCATGGCATTCGTGCCGATCGAGGTCCTGACCGTCAACGTCACGTTGTACGTGCCCACTTCCGCGTAGACGTGCGAGGGATTCGCGATATTGCTGGTGGCGCCGTCGCCGAAATCCCACGTCCATTGCGTAATCGGAGCGCCGGCCGGCCACGAAAGATCGCTGAACACCACCGTCAATGGCGCCACGCCCTTGACCGGCGTTGCATCGAATATGGCAGCGGGAAGGCCTTGGGAGCGAATCTCGAAAGCGCCGCGGTCGGCCCGGCCGTTCTGCGGCCGCGCCACGCCGAGGCGATCCGTCGCGGGGACGCCCTGCAACGCGCCCGTGTCCATGCACGGCGAAGCATAGCCGATGCGCAGATCGCCGCCGGCCAGATTCGCGAATTTCGGATTGGCGTTGATATTGGCCACGCCCATATAGCCGCCCTGGACATCGCAGTAGGAAAACTGGGCGTCGTCTTCGAGATTGGCGATTTCCTCGGGCGCGTCGGCCCAGAAGATACTGTTGACCACGGTCGGAGCAGCCTTGTTGTTGCGCATTCCTCCGCCTGCCTGCGTTGCGACATTGCCGCCGAACGTGCAACTGTCCACGGTGGGCGTCGAGGCGCGCCCCCAATTGTACAGGCCCGCGCCCCACCCCGCCTTGTTGTTCCAGAACACGCAATTCGTAAACGTGGGCGAGGCGTTGTTGACGGACGCGCCGCCGCCGTTGCCTGACGCGTCGTTGCGACCGAAGGTGCACTGGCTCACGGCCATCGTCGAACCGAGACTTGCAAACAGGCCCGCGCCCTGCGAACCGGAGTTGCCGTTGAAAGTGCACTCCGTAATCGAGCCTTTTCCGCCGCGCAGGAAAATCGCGCCGCCGGACGATCCGGAATTCGACGCAAAATCGCTCTTTTCGATGACGGGACTCGCCGCGTCGAAGAACAACGCGCCGCCGTCGCGGCCCGCCGTGTTGCCGGTCAGCGTGCATCGCGCAAGCGACGCCGATCCGCCGTCGGACGACATCGCGCCGCCGTCGTTCGACGCTTCGTTGTTCGTGAACGTGCAATCCGCGATCGCCGGCGAGGCATTGGCGTTGGCGATGGCGGCCCCGTTATTTCGGGCCGTGTTCCCGCTGAACGCGCAGGATTCGATGGACGGCGATGAATCCAGATTCCGGATGGCGCCGCCCGAACCGGTGGCGCTGTTTCCGGTAAACGTACAGTTTTTGATTGCCACCGAGGAACCGGCGCGGGTGTAGAGGGCGCCGCCTTCGGTGGCGGAGTTGCCGGTGAAGGAACAATCAAACACTTCGCCTTCCGTGCCGCTGCTGAACACGGCACCGCCCGACGCGCCTTCGTTTTCCGTAAATGCACATCGCTCGATAGTGGGCGCGCCGCCGCTGGAAAACACCGCGCCGCCGTACCCGCCCTCGGTGGAGCGATTGCCCGTGAAAACGCAATCCTCGATGATCGGAGACGCCGAGGTGTTGAAAATCGCCCCGCCCCATTGCGCGGCGTTGTCCGTAAACGTGCAATTCGCGATCGTTGGCGACGTCTCCGAGTTGTAAATACCGCCGCCGTAGTCGGCCGCGTGTCCGCGGGTGATGGTAAAGCCATCCAGCACGGCGTCGTCGGCGCCCGTTACCCCCCGCCGCTTCTGTTCGCCGTCAATCACGGTGGGGTATTCGTTCCATTGGCGTTGATCCCGGGCGGTTTCATTGCCGGCGAATCCACCGTAAACTTGAACCTTTTCGCGCAACGTCACGACGGTGTCACCGGTTCCCGTGTAGGTTCCTCCGGCCACCCATACCTCGCCCGCCTCGGCTTCCGCCGCCTTTTCGATGGCGGGTTGTATCGTTTTGAACGCCGTTTCCCACGACATGCCGTCTTCGACGCCCGAAGCATTGCGCGCGTCCACCAATATCGCCGTGTTGACCGTCACGGCGTTGGCGACCGTCTTCGTGTCGGCGCCGAGCGACGTGGTAACGGTCAGCGTGACGGTATAAATGCCTGCCTCGGTGTACGTGTGGGTGGGATTGCGCAGGATGCTCGTGGCGCCATCGCCGAAATTCCACGCCCATGCCGTAATCGGCGCGCCGCCCGTCCAGGATTCATCCCTGAATTGCACCCGCAGGGGCTTGGCGCCGATGCCCGGTTCCACGTTGAACAGGGCCTGCGGCGGACCTGACGCCGTCACTTCGTACGCGCCGATGTCTATTCCGCCGCCCTGCGGGCGCGCCACGCCCGCAAAATCCGTCGCGGGCGCGCCTTCGCCGGTCCCGGCGTCCACGCAGGGCGAATTGGCGGAAATGCGCAGGTCGCCGCCCGCCACATCCGCAAAGATCGGATCGGCATCCATGTTGGTGTTTTCCGCGTCGGCATAGCCTCCTTCGATGTTGCTGTGGGTGACTATAACCGCGTCGCCGTCGAATGCATCACTCTCGTTGCCCCACACAATGCTGTTCGTGACCCGCGGTCCGGCGTTGAACGAATAGATGGCGCCCCGCCGCGCCTCGTTTCCGGTAATCGAACAATTCATCAGACGGGATGCGCCATACCCGTCGAACAACGCGCCGCCCGCCCCGTTCGCCGCTTTGTTGCCGTAAAACAGGCAGTTGACAGCGTTGACGGATGCGCTGGCATTGTATATTGCGCCGCCATCCAGCGCCTCGTTGTTCCGCAGGATGCAATTCGTCATTTTGACCTGGGCGCCATAATTGAACATCGCGCCGCCCTTGTAGGCGGTATTGCCCTCGAAGATGCAATTCGCGACCTGCGGCGAGACGCCGTAGTTGTACATGCCCGCGCCGTTTCCGCTGGATTCGCCCTCGATGGCGTCCGCTTTTCCGCCCGTAACGGTGAATCCGTCCAAAATGGCGCCATCGGCGCCGAGAACCACATGCCATGCCGCCTTGCCCGACCACGATTTTGACCCGTCAATGATGGTGGGATTTGCGGCGGGATTGCGCTGGGATCGATCCTTTTCCGTGCCGGCAAATCCACCGTACAGGGCGATACCCTTCGCCATGACGAGTGAACCGTTCGCCGCGCTGGCGCGGATTTCGTCGTAGGTTCCACCGGCCACCCATACCTCGCCGATGCCGTTTTCCCGCGCGGCGTCTATGCCGGATTGGATGGCATGAAACGCCGTCTTCCACGTTTTTCCGTCGCGAACGTTGCTTGGATTGTTCTTGTTGACAAAGATGGCTTTCCCGTAGGGCACGAACGGACAGCCCGTGAGGACCACCGCCAACAACCCCAACAGCACGACGATGTGTGGCTTTTTCGGACGCATTCCTATCCCCTTACCATTTTCCGGCGCAAAACTGAACGCCGTACGCCATCCAGCCAAACTTCTTCACCCTAGATATTATGAATAACCACGGGCGGCGGTCAAGAAATAATCCGCTCATTTGCGCCGCCTTCAAATGTTCTTCAAGAGACTCGCGCGCGCCTTGGCGGGATCCATCGCGGGCGTTGCGTCGAGCAACGTGCGCGTATGGGCATGCCGCGGCCGGTCGAACACGTCCCCCGCGGGGCCGATCTCGATGATTCGGCCTTCTTTCATGACCGCCACGCGGTGCGCCAAATGCCGCACAACGGCCAAATCGTGCGAAACCAGAATGAGCGCCAGCCCGCGCGCCCGAATCAGGTCCGACAACAGATTGAGAATCTGCGCCTGGACCGAAACGTCCAGCGCGGAGACCGGTTCGTCGGCAATAATCAGTCTCGGATCCAGGGCCAATGCCCGGGCAATCGCGATACGCTGGCGTTGGCCGCCGGAAAACTCGTGTGGATACTTGCGCGCAAAGCGTCCTGCGAGGCCCACTTGCTCCATCAGCCGGACGACGCGGCCGGCCGTGTCGCGGCGTGCCACGCGGCCATGCACCCGCAGCGGTTCGGCGATCGTGTCGAAAACCGTCATGCGGGGGTTCAGCGAAGAGTAGGGATCCTGGAAAATCATCTGGAGCCGCGGGCGTATCCCGTTCAAAAGACGCCGCGGTAGGCCGGCAAGATCCACGCCCTCGAACCGGATACGCCCGGCGGTCAGCGGAACAAGCCGCATGACGGCGCGCGCCAAGGTCGTTTTGCCACATCCCGATTCACCGACCAATCCCAGCACCTCGCCTTCCGCGACCGAAAGGTCCACGCCGTCCACCGCTCGGACGCACGACGCCCCTTTCGTGAAATAGACCCGGACCTCCTCGATCTCAAGCAACGGGGAGGTCATAACTCGCCTTCCTGGACGCGCAGGCAAGCGCTCGCATGGTTTTCGGCAATCGCCGCCAGAACCGGCGTCTCCTTCCGGCATTTTGCCGCCACGTGCGCGCAACGGGGGGCGAACGGACAGCCCGTGACCGGCCGTAGCGGATCGGGCGGCATGCCGGGTATCGTATACAGCGTCTTGCGCGCCGCGTCCAGCGAAGGAACCGCTTCCATCAGCGCTTGCGTATAGGGATGCCGGGGACGCCGGAACAACACGTCTACCGGCGCGGATTCGACCATGCGGCCCGCATACATGATCAATACGCGATCGCACACGCCCGCCACCACGCCGAGATTGTGGGTGATCAGCAAAACCGACAAGTTGCGCGCGCGCTGCGTCCGCGCGATGAGCGACAGAATTTGCGCCTGAACCGTCGTGTCCAGCGCCGTCGTCGGTTCGTCGGCCAGCAGCAGGACGGGGCGCAGCATCAGCGCCATGGCGATAGTCGCGCGCTGGCGCATGCCGCCGCTGAATTCATGCGGATACGAGCGCATGCGATCCGCCGCGTTCGATATCCCGACGGATTCCATCATTTCCGCGGCCCGCGCCCATGCCTCCGCGCGCGTACAACCCTCGTGAACCCGTAACGGCTCGGCGACCTGATCGCCGATGGTCTTGTACGGATTCAGCGCCGTCATCGGATCCTGAAAGACCATGGAAATGCGCCGTCCGCGGATCCGCCGCAACTCGGCGTTGCCGCAATGAAGCAGGTCAAGGCCGTCGAAGCAAGCCTCGCCCGATTCGATGCGGCCCGGAGGCATTGGAATCAGCCGCAGCAGCGCATACGCCGTGACGCTCTTGCCCGAACCCGACTCGCCAACGAGTCCGACCGTCTCTCCTTTTCCAATCCCGAACGACACGCCGTCCACCGCGCGCGCCACGCCGTTGCGCGTGTGAAAATGGACCCGCAAATCCCGGACGTCCAGCAACGATTCCATGATCATCACTCCAGGACGCCATCATAAGATCCCAACCCCGCAAATCCAAGCCGGAATTTGAACGCGTTGCAGGGCCGAAGGCGGCGTACCCGTTGCACGCGATCCATTCGCAGGCATCTCTGTGCCTACGATCGCGGATCGCCGAGCCGGATTGTGCGGCCTTCAGCGGCCGAATCGAACACGGCCTGAATCACCTGCATGTAACGGAGCCCGTCCTCGAAATCGGGATGATAGGGCCGTCCTTCCCGGATGGCGGCGATGAAATCGCGTTCAACGCGCCAGTTGGCCACGTCGTAGACGTCCTCCGGCAGAATCTCGACGCGCTCGACAGCGTTCGATTGCCGCGTGATTACAGCCGTATCCGACGCGACATGGTAGTGCAAAGTCGCGCGTGTTCCGTAAATTTCGATGGCGTCCGCGCCGCCGGCGACGACCCCGCTGAAAACATATTGCACGGGCAATCCCGATTCCATCTCGGACAGGATCATAATCTGGTCCGGAATTCGCACGGGCATGCGGCGGCCTTCGGCATCCACGCGTTCGGGAGTGAAGGTCTGCGTCCATGCATGGACCACGCGCGTCCAGCCGAACCAACGATGAATGACCTCGATGAACATGCCCAGCGTCAGTGTGTTGAGTCCGCTCAGGCGGTGATCTTTTCGCCAATTCATCGGGGCTTCTGGATCGGCATAGGCATCCGTGAAACTCTGGGCGCGGACACACCGCACCTCGCCCATCCGGCCTTCCCGTAGCCAGCGCGCCATCGTGGCGTCCATGGAAAGACCGAAAGGCACCGGACAAAGCGCCGCCACGAGTCCAGACTTCCGTGCGGCCTCGTACATCATCCGGGCTTCGGCCAAATTCATCGCCATGCGCGCCTGGCAGAACACGTGCTTGCCGGCTTCGAGCGCCGCAAGGCTTATTGGACAGTGCATGTAGGGCCATGTCCCGATGAAGACCGCGTCGAGGTCGTCGCGGGCGACCAATTCCTGCCAGGAATCGCAGACGTCCGGGATGCCGAATTCGCGCGCCGCGGCTTCGCCCGATGCACGCGTCCGGTTGGCCACGGCCACGATTTCGACGCCCTCGATGCGTTTCAGACCCGGGACATGCCGTTGCCGGCAAATACCGCCCAGTCCCACGAATCCCACACGAATGATTTTCATTTGTCCGCCTCCCTGATGGCCTTTGCGATGGCATCCACCTGATCGTACAGGTGTTGCAGCGACCCGTCATTATGGATAATCCAATCCGCACAGGGGATCTTGCGTTCGGGCGGCGTTTGCGCCCGAATGCGCCGCAGCGCCTCCCCGCGATCGAGACGACGCAATGCGACCAGCCGGTTGACTCGGTCCGTTTCGGCGCACAATACAAGAATCAAGCCCTGTAAATAATCGTCCCGGCGTCCTTGTTCCGCAAGCAGCGCCGCCTCCACCACGGCCGTGCCGTGCCCTGCCTCCGCCAACGCGGCGCACCGCCGGCCGATTTCCATGCCGACAAGGGGATGCATTATGGCATTCAGCCGTTCCAGCCGTTCAGGATGGCCGAACACCTTCTCCGCCACGCGCGCGCGATCAATACGACCACGGACAAGGATATCCCCTCCAAGGGCGTCCAATACCGCCTGTTCCGCCGCGCCCCCCGGCGCGATCAACTCATGGGCTATTTCGTCCGCATCGAGAACGGGTATGCCGTTTTCGGAAAAGCGGCGGCCCGCCTCCGACTTGCCGCACCCGATCCCTCCGGTCAATCCTATGATCCGCATGGTCTGCCGTTACCTTGTCCTGCCCGGCCCCGCCGGAATGATGATCGGAAAGTATATCACGCCCGATTCGGTCAATTGCGTCTATCCGTCGAATTTTTGTACGGTATTTCGACCCACGACACGATTCGTGGACGGTTTTTCGGTTTTGCGAAGGAGGTCGGCTATGAGTTCAACAAAGGAACATCCAGTTGAAACCAGGGAATTTCAGGCCGAGGCCCGGCAGGTACTGGACCTCATGGTACACGCCATTTATTCGAACCGGGACATCTTTCTGCGCGAGTTGATCTCGAACGCGTCGGACGCGCTCGACCGGCTGCGCTTCGAGGCCATCGCGAAGCCGGAACTCGTTCCGCCGGATACGGAACTAAAAATCGTCCTCGTCGTGGACAAGCAGGCGCGCACGTTGGCCGTCAGCGACAACGGCATCGGCATGACCCGCGACGAGGTGATCAATCTGATCGGCACCATCGCGAAATCCGGCACGAAGGACTTCGTCCGACAGATTCAGGAGGCGCGCAACGCCGCTGCGCCGGAACTGATCGGGCAATTCGGCGTCGGTTTTTATTCGGCGTTCATGGTGGCCGACAAGGTCACGCTGATTACGCGCCGCGCCGGCGAACCGGCGGCCACGAAATGGGAATCCGCCGGGGAATCCACCTACACCATCGGGGAGGCCGAACGGCCCGAACAGGGCACGACGGTCATCGTTCATCTCAGGCCGCCCGACGAGGATAACGCGCTGGCGGACTACACGCAGACATGGAAGATAAAGGAAATCGTCAAGAAATACTCCGACTTCGTCGCCTATCCGATCCGCATGGACGTCGAGCACACGGACGACAAGGGCAAGACCTCCGTCGAAACCGAAACGTTGAATTCGATGAAGGCGATCTGGCTGCGTGAGGACGGCGTAAGCGACGAGGAATACCACGAATTCTACAAGCATATCTCGCACGACTGGAACGAGCCGCTCGAAATCATCCGCGCGCGCATGGAGGGCGTGTTGCTGTACCGGCTGCTGCTGTTCATTCCATCGCGCGCGCCGTTCGATTTGTTTTTCCGCGATGCGCGCCACGGTGTGCAACTGTATGTGAAGCGGGTTTTCATCATGGACGATTGCGAGGCGTTGTTGCCCCCGTATCTGCGCTTCGTGCGCGGCGTGGTTGATTCGGAAGACCTTTCGCTGAACATTTCCCGCGAGCTGTTGCAGCAGGACAGGCAAATCGAGCGCATGCGCAAGGGCATCACGGGCAAGGTGCTCGAATCGCTGCGCGACATGCGCGAACGCAATCCGGAAAAATACCGCGCATTCTGGAAGGAATTCGGGCGCGTGCTCAAGGAGGGGCTTTTCCATGCGCCGGAGAAGCGCGGGGAACTTCTGGACCTGTGCCTGTTCGCATCCACGCATTCCGAAAGCGATCCCACAACGCTCAAGGAGTATGTCGCGCGCATGAAGGAAGGCCAAGAAGCCATCTATTACATGACCGGCGAATCGCGCAAGGCCATCGAGAATTCACCCCACCTCGAGGCGTTCCGCGCGAAGGGGTATGAAGTCCTGATACTGGACGAACCCGTTGACGAGGTCTGGACCACCGCCGTCTTCGAATACGAGGGCAAGCGCCTGCAAAACGCGGGCAAGGGCGACATCGAACTGGGCAGCGACGACGAGCGTAAACAGGAGGAATCTTCGCGAAAGGAAAAGATCGAACGGCACGCGTCGTTGCTGGAATGCCTGAAAACCAAACTGGACGAATATGTGAAGGAAGTCCGGCTGTCGTCGCGCCTGACCGAGTCGCCAGCGTGCCTTGTCGGCGAGCCGGGCGATCTGTCCCCGCAACTTGAACAATTGCTGCGCGCCGCAAACCAGCCGGTTCCGACAGTCAAGCGTATACTGGAAGTCAACGCGGATCACGCGATCCTGCGCGCGCTGCAATCCATTTACGACGCCCATCGCGAGGATCCGCGCATCGGGGACTACGCCCGGTTGCTGTACGGCGTCGCAACCCTCGCGGAAGGCGGGCAGGTTCCCGATCCGGCCGAATTCAGCAAGTGCATGGCCCGTGTCATGGTCGAGGCGATGCGGTAGCGCCGCCGCGCGTCAATTGCATTCGGCGACAAGCGGCCCGGCGAGTTCCTTGAGGAAAAACAGCCGTCCGGCCAGCGTCGGCATGAACGTGCTGGGAATCCATGGCGTCGGTTCGTGATGCAGCGTCGCCCAGAGCGACATGCCCTGCCACATCATGCCGCGTCCCAGCGCGCCGTCCGCGCCGCCGATGATGCGGTCCGATTTCAGGAACAATCCCGGTCCGATGGTGTTGGCGGTCGTCGGAACGAGCGTTGTGCGGCTCTTGAAGCTGGTGATGGCGTTCTGCTCGATCGTCAGCGGGTGGAGGCGCGCGCCAAGACGGAACTCCTGCGACTTCCATTCCTTGAGCGTTTTGAACTCGGACGCGAAATGCGGTTCCCAGAACGCGATATGGCAGACGCGGCCAATGCCGAACACGGTGACAAGCCGCGCGCCTTTCTTGCGCAGGGCGGCGATTCGATTGCCGTAGGTTGGCAGTTCCGATTTCGTGGCGAAATGGCGCTGCGCCTTCGGAACCGTCAGCGCGCCCAGCGGACCGTAAAACGCGCCTTCCATGGCGTTTTGAAACGCGCCGGGATCTTTGGCCGGCAAGGTGGCGCCCTTCGGATCGCTCCACTCGTCCATGTTGAAACCATGGACGTGCCGGCAATCGCATTTCCATTCTTTCAGGAAATAGACGGCCCACCGGTACATGCCCATCGGGCCGACGGGCAAAATGAAGGCGATGGGCTTTCCGGCCTTTTTGGCGTTCGCGATTTCAAGGGCGATTTCGTGGCCCATCATCATGTCGAAATCGGCGAGGGATTCGCAGGCGACCGGCTCGAATCTTTTATTCCACCACGGCTCCCGCCGTGTGATGGATTCCGGTGGCCGGGAACAAATCTCGTCCAGAACGTCGAGGTTCCATCCCGCCGGAAAGAACCCTTCCAACAACGATCCCTTCAACGTGCTCATCAGGTTGACAGCCATGGTTTTTCCTCCCTGCGCGATTGGATCGCGCCAGTTTCCACCACCGAAGGCGATACCAAGAACCTATCGGACGAAAACACTACAAGGGACAATGCGCCACGATTATGGTCCTTTTCGTCCGTCCAACGTCAAAACCGGGCGCCGTCATCAGAATTTTGGACACGTTCCGTCGCGGCGGCTGCAACAGGATTCGCATCCCGGCGGCATCGCGCCGCCCGAATCGCCGCCGCGCGCGGCCGGCGCGAACGCGCTTGCCTGCTTAATCAACCGCGGGGAACCGCAATTCGGACACGCGGGCGATTCCTGGCCTCTGACCAGAATCTCCCGATCCTGCCCGCAATCTTCACACACAAAACGAAACAAGGGCATATCGCTTCACCTCGTCGGGAATCGTAGCAAGTCGGCCAATCGCAAGGCAACCGGCCCGCATCCAAAGAACGCGGCAAGGACGCCGCGTCCACGGTAGAAGCGGCATCTTGCCGCTTGTCCGCCGCCTCGTTCGATCAAGAGCGCCATACCCCAACGAGCAGACGGCCGGCCTTGGGTGCGGATTGTGGGCCCAGTAAACTTATCCGGGGTGCGCGCTCGAGAAACGGGTCTTGAGGCAAAGCGCGTTTCCAATGACCGTGAGCGAACTGGCGGCCATCGCGATTTCGGCGACAATCGGATGCAAAAGACCCAGCATCGCCAGCGGAACCGCCAGCGCGTTGTAACCGATGGCCCAGAACAGGTTCTGGCGGATGGTGCGGAACGTGGCGTCGGCCACCCGGAAGGACTCGACCAATCCCAACAGGCTGCCGCGCACGAGGATGATGCCGGCGGATTCGATGGCAATGTCCGATCCCGCGCCGATGGCGATGCCGGCGTCGGCTTCCGTCAAGGCCGCCGCGTCGTTTATGCCGTCGCCCGCCATCGCAACACTTCCATATCGTTCCCGCAGCGTCCGCACCACGCCGGCTTTGGCGCCCGGCATGACGTTCGCGACGACTTCGTCAATGCCCGCATCGCGTGCGATGTGCTTCGCGGCGGCCTCGTGATCGCCGGTCAGCATGACGACGTGCAGGCCACGGCCGCGCAACAGACGCACGGCCTCCGCCGATTCCGGCTTGAGGGTGTCGGATACGCCGATGGCGGCGGCGGCCGCGCCGTCTCGCGCGACGAGTACGACGGTCTTGCCTTCAGCCTCGAATCGTTCTATTGTTTTCTGAATCGGCGCGGTGTTCACACCCCGCGCTTCCAGAAATTGCCGCTTGCCCACGAGAACGGAATGACCCGCGACGATCGCCGACGCGCCCTGTCCCGGTTCCGTCAGAAACATATCGGCGGGTTCAATCGCCGCTTTGTCGCCGGTTGCATGCACAATCGCGGCGGCTATCGGGTGCTCCGACAAGGCTTCGACAGACGCCGCCCACGCCAGCACTTCGGCGGCATCGTGGCCGGGAGCGGCCGTTACGGCGGTCACGGTCGGTTTGCCGGTTGTCAACGTGCCGGTTTTATCGAGACAAACGGCGCGCACCGAACGCAGGGTCTGCAGGGCTTCCCCCGATCGCACGAGTATGCCGCGCGACGCGGCCAGTCCCGTTCCCGCCATCAATGCGGTGGGCGTGGCGAGTCCCATCGCGCACGGACACGCGATCACGAGCACGGCCACCGCCGCGAAGACGGCCTGCGTCGCCGTCGCTCCGGACACCGGTTGCATCCACGGCAGGAAGGGCACGGCGAATCCGGCAATCGCGCGCATCCATTCCGGCGCAATCATCCATGCCCCGAAGGTCGCCAGCGCCACGCAAAGGATAATCGGAACGAAAACCGCCGTGACGCGGTCCACGAACGCCTGGACCGGTATTTTGCCGGTTTGCGCCTCGGCGACCATGCGCGCGACCTGGGCAAGGAACGTATCCTCGCCGACGCGCGTGGCGCGCACACGCAACACGCCGAATGCGTTGATTGTCGCGCCGATCACGGAATCGCCGGGGCCTTTGTCCACCGGCAACGGTTCGCCGGTCGCCATGGATTCGTCCACGGCGCTTGCGCCGTCCACGACGATGCCGTCCGCCGGAATCTTTTCGCCGGGCCGCACGATCATGACATCGCCCACGACCACATCCTGAATGGGAACTTCCATTTCCACGCCTTCGCGTTCAATACAGGCCGTTTTTGCGCCAAGTTCCATCAGGCGGCGAATGGCATGCGAAGCGCGGCCGCGCGCACGCGCTTCCAGGTAGCGGCCCGTAAGGTGAAACGCCACGATCATCGCGGCGACCCCGCTGAAATTCGCGACGGGCAATCCCGCAAGCGCCAACGGCCCCGTGAGGAACGCCGATCCGGATCCCAGCGCGATAAGCGCATCCATGTTGGGGCTGCCGTGCCGCGCCGTGCGCCATGCCATCGAAAAGGTTTCCGCTCCGGCAATCGCCAGCACCGGAAACGCCAGTAGCGTCTCCAGCCAGCCGTGATGGATAAAGCCATGCACGCCCGCCGCCGGCAACAGCATGATCGACATGCCCGGTGCAGTCAACGCCCATGCCAAGGCCACCCGGCGCAAGGCCGCGACACGCCGCTGTTCGGCCTCGTCCGGCGCTTCGGTGAGCAACGCCGAACGCTTTTCCTCGGCATCGTAGCCGATCGTGCGGACCTTCCCGATAATCGTCGCCAAGGCGGCCTGTTCCGAATCGAAGACGACCGTTGCCTCCTCTGCGAGGAGGTTGACGGCGGCCGACACGACGCCGGGCGTCCGGCCCAAGGCCGTTTCGACACGCCGGGCGCATCCCGCGCACGTCATGCCCGTGATTTTCAATCGCCGCTGTTCCACCGCCATGCGCGTTTCTCCATGAGGTTCATTTTATGATAACGTGCATGGCGCAGGTGATATTTCGGCCATCCGGCGTTCGACTTTCATTTTCACCGCCAAAAACGCAAAGGAAAGAGGAACATAAAAGACGCAAACGACATACGAGATCGTTTCCGGCGCCTCGACAAGCGCGAAGCCGTGGGCGCCGCGATTTGCGTCGTGTTGTTGATTGCCGGGCTGTTGCTCACGTATCAACGCATTGTATTCGGCGACCGGACGACCCTCCTTGGGCGGTACGACGTGTACCGCTACTTCGGCCCGCTGGCGCACTATATGGATGCGTCCATTCACGACGGCACATGGCCGCTGTGGAATCCCCTGATATTCTGCGGGGCGCCGTTCGCCGCGAATCCGCAGGCGATGCTGTGGTATCCGCCGAATATCATCCGATCGTTGCTGACCTTCCATCCGACGCCGATGGCGACGCAAATCGGTCTCGCGATCATGATGGGGCTGCATCTGCTGCTTGCCGGATTGGGTGTGCAACGGTTGGCGCGGGCGCATGGTTCGAGCGCCCCGGCGGCCCTTGCCTCGGCCCTTGTGTTTGTGTTCAGCGCGCTCATGGTGCGCCGGGTGTGCGAATACCATTTCCTGATGACGCTGGCATGGCTGCCGTGGCTGTTGCTGGCGGTCAAGCGCATGATGGATGCGCCGGATCGCCGATCATGCGCCCGCCATGCCCTGTTGGGCGGCCTCGCTGTCGGAATGGCCGTGCTGGGCGGTTCGTTTCAGATCATGAACTATATGGGCGTGGCCGCGCTCGCGTACGCGTGCCTGTATCGCGCGCTGGCTCCCCGGCCGTTCTCCGATACAGGGGATGGCGTCGGGGACATTCGATCGTGGCGGCGGCGCCTGCTTTTCGATGCGCTTGCCCTTGGCGTCATGTTCGGACTGGGCGCGCTACTGGCCTCGGTTCTGTTGTTGCCCGCGATGGAACTGGCCGGACTCGGCTCGCGGCAGGACGGCAACGTGGCCTTGTATGCAAATCTGTTGAATCAATCGCCTGTGAGCCTGATCCAGCGACTCATTGTGTATCCGGGGATGCGCTACGAGGCCGAAACCATTCGCGGGGCGGGCGTGGCCGCGCTGTTGCTGGCGATGGCATCGCTTCTGCGTGCGCGGCGGCGCGACGCGTGGGTTTTCATGGGCGTGTTGCTCGTGCTGGTGGATTGCTGTTTCGGTCCGCCGTTTCCGCTCGCGACGCTGGTCACCGCTTTCACGCCATTCACGATTTCGGCCTATGTGCGCGCGTGCGACGTGGCCATGCTGCCGTTTGCGATACTGGCCGGGTTCGGCGTGGATGCGGTCGCCGGGGTTGAACCGTCGGTGCGGCGCAGATGGTGGCGAAGCCTGTTTATCCTTGCAGCGGGAACGGCTGTACTGGCAGGGCTTGTGCGATGGGCGGGCCAAGGGCCTTTTGTGCCGGCCACGGCATGGACGATTCTGATTCCATGCGCGGCGGCGATCACGATGGCCGCGGGCGGATGGATCCCGTGGAAAAACGCCGTCCGGTGGGCGCTGCCTATCCTATTGTTCGCGGAAACGCTCACATGGAACGTGCGATACGTCCCGGCGCTTGTGGAGTCCCCGCCAAACCGAAAGCCGGACCATATTACCGTTGCACATCCGTTTCCGCAGGACAACGCGCGCGAGACGGATCCGGTCGCGAATCATCGCCTGTACGAGCGGGCGTGCGTCATCAACGGGTACGATCCGCTGAACATCGCCGCCGTACGTTCCGTCATCAGCGGACCGCCGCGCGACAAGCGTTACCACCGCTTGGTCACCGATGCCGAGGTCACGGAGGCCAATGTGCGCGGCAACCTGTTCTTGAAGCGGTCGTTTTGGCTCGTGCGGGAATACGCCGAAGGCCCGCTTCCTCCGAAGGACACCCTCTACCCGGCCGCCGCGATCGCTTTCCTGCCACAGGGGACCGACGTGCCCGTTCCCCAGGCGAAACATGTTCCCCGCACCGCCATTTCCGCGCCCGGAATGCAAACCGAGATCCCATTGAACGGCGCAACGTCCGAGCGGCGTTCCATTCGGATGCGCCTCGCGACCAACGGCGTCCATTCGTCCCTGTTCGTCGAATACGAGGCCGCGACGGAGGGGGGGCTGGAAAGCCTTTTTACGGCATTGGAAGGCCGGAAAAGCGTGCGCGGTTTCCAAACCCGCCTGATACCGACGCGAGGCAAGGCCCGCACGGCGGAAATTGTGCTACCCGATTATCCCCGCATGGACGCTTTGCTGAAAGCGCCGCCGGGCGTTCGCATAACCCGCGCCCATGTAATGAGCGATCCGAACGACGACGGGAACCGGCTGCGTATCGTGCGCCGCACGGCGAACCGCGCCGAAATCGAAACCGGCCCGATCGACGGCAATCGCCTGCTTGTGTTCACCGATGCCGATTATCCCGGCTGGCGCGCGTATCTGGACGGGATAGAAACGCCGATCCAGAGGGCAAACGAAGCGTTCAAGGCTGTCGTCGTGCCGCCGGGAACCCATCGCGTCGAATTCGTTTTCCGGCCGGTCCGTGTCTACGTCGGGGCCGGGATGTCATTGGCCACGCTTCTTGCCGTGCTGTTGGGGCTGTGGAAGGCCGTGCAGGGTCCATAGCGTTATTGCGGCTTTTTTCGGCTTTTTTCGGCATGGCGGGCTTTTTCGGACGGGGGAGACGTCTCGGACGCCACGATGGGCGTTGCCCCGGCCTCCACGGGGCGCGCGGCCAGTCCGGCCGCCGCGCAATACAGACACAGCACCAGGAGCATGCAGGACATCAAAAACGAAAGGAACACGTCCAGCGGCATGAACACATTGAGAAGTTCCATTGTGATGGATACCGCGAACATGCCCATGACGCCGGCCATCCGCAACGGTTGGTCCCGCTTCGGCAGGAACAGCAGGAGCAGGGGCGTCATCATGATGTGATAATAAAAGGTGGGCGCGGTCAGGAAATAAGCGGGAACGTATCCGTACGCCAGCGATTCGTAGTCTTCGAGTTTTCGCACCGCCAGCAACGAGACGGCCAGCGCCGCGCCGATCATCAGCCACCATTGCGCTTTTCGCTCGTTGAACTGCCGTGTCATGGCCGCCTTGTAAACGTTCCATGATCCCGACGGTTTCGTGTGCGCCATCAGGAAAACGTACTTGAATCCGACCCGGACCGGAGCGATGTGCGCGTTGTGTACGCCGATCTTGCCGGCAAATTCCTTCCAGCCGTGCAGGCCGCCGTCATCCCATGCCGAAACGGCGAACAGCGCGGCGCACACCATCGCCAGCACCGAGAAAAACTCGGCGTATTTGCGTTCAATCCGGCGTGTCCGCCACAGGCTCCATAAAAATTTCGCGCCCATGCCGAATCCGAAGATAATCGGAAACACGCGAGCCATGCCCGCGTAGCCGAGCAAGCCGGCGGCCGTCTTGTAACGGCCCGTCTTGATCGCGCACACGCACATGACAAGGAATGCGAGCCAATCCATCCGCAGGAATCCGCCCCGGATGTGCGTGTAACTCATGCAGAAATGCGTGCAGAAAAACATCATGGTGAATAGTCCCGCGCGCCAGCCGAAAGTCCGCCCGACGACGGAGAATGTGGCGGCCAGCAGGGCCAGATCGATTGCGACCAGGAAATTCATTCCCGCCGTGCTTTCGGTTGGCACGCGATTGGTCAAAAAACGCCCCGTCATGTTCCACACCGGCGTCGGATTGTACCCCATGTCGAGGGTAATCCCGCGCCAGTGGCGCTTGGTGACAAGCGACTCGAAATAGCGGACATCCTTCTTGAATTCCTGCCACCGATCGCGGGAAAAGGGACGCTTGAATGTATCCGCCTTGGCGAGGACCTCTTTTCCGGACACAAAGGAATAATCGTCCATCTTGCGGATGGTGGGATGGAGAATTTCTCCCCTGTGGTTTTCGGCGGTGGCGATGGCCACGCACTCGTAGAGGTTCGCGAATCCGATTTCGCGTGAATACTTCGATCCAAGGTAGTAGTGAAACACATCGTGCGGATTCATGAAGCGGCGGTACTTGGGGAACTGCCCAAAGTCGAAATACGAGGCCGCGCAGACGGCGGCCAGCAGGATCAACAAGACGTCGAGCGCCGGGCGCCCCTTCGCGACGCGCCAGCGATCCAAACACCAGTACGCCGCCGCCAATGCCACGACGGCGCCGGCCAGAATGCCCTTGATGGTATGCAGCGTTTCGAGCGTCAACGAATCGGCCCACCCGCACCCGTGTTTGCCGCATGGTAGGGCTTGCGCGCCTCGAATTCAAGGAAGCGGACCCGAACACTTCCACGATTCGACAGGTCGTGGGGGTGTCGTCTATAATTCTCTCCGCAGGAGCACCAGAGAGTCTCGATGACCTCGCGCATTCTCATTCCCCATATCGGAGTAGTGTCCACGGCGTCCGGTGTCGTTCCGCTTGAAACGAGCAGCGACGGATTGTTCGCCGCGGGACGCCATGGCGTCGTCTCCGTCACGGCGACCGGCGATCGCAAAGTGGAGTTTATCGCTTTCGACCGGCATACGCTTGCCTGCGTGCGATCCTCGATGGGGTATCCGGCGTATTATCCCGTCCATCCGGTCGAATTGCGCAAGCCGGTCAAAGCCGTCCTGATGGATCTGGACGGAACAAGCGTCCGCAGCGAATCGTTTTGGATATGGATCATCCAACTGACGGTGGCCCGTCTCCTCGGCAATCCCCGGTTTGAACTCGAAGACGCCGATTGGCCGCACGTGTCGGGACACAGCGTGTCGGAGCATCTCCAGTACTGCATCGAAAAGTACTGTCCCGATAAAACGGTCGAAGAAGCCCGGCGTTTCTATTTCGAACATACGGACCGGGAGTTGCAGGCCATTGTGCAGGGGCGCGGGCGGCGCGACGCGTTCACGCCGTCCCCGGGACTCAAGCCGTTTCTGCTGGCCTTGAAGGCGCGGGGCATCCGAATCGGACTCGTCACGTCCGGACTGTATGAGAAAGCGTGGCCTGAAATCGTCTCGGCGTTTCAAACGCTCGGCATGGGCGATCCGGCGCAGTTTTACGACGCGATCGTGACGGCGGGCTTTGCCATACGCCACGGACAACCCGGCACGCTCGGCGAACTGTCGCCCAAGCCGCATCCCTGGCTTTACGCGGAAACGGCGCGCGTCGGCCTGGGGCTGCCGTTCGAGGAACGCTGCCACACGGTGGGCATCGAAGACAGCGGCGCGGGCATTTGCGCGATACGCCTGGCGGGCTTTCCTGCCATCGGGTACGGCGGCGGAAACATCGTCGAAAGCGGCGCCCGCGGCCTGTGCCAGTATTATTGCAAGACGTTTGAAGAGATAATGGACATCATTTTCTGATATTATCCGAACAAGAGGAGCATGAAATCATGCGGAAACGCGGGTTTACGTTGATCGAACTGCTGGTGGTCATCGCCATCATCGGCGTGCTGGCGGCCATTTTGCTGCCGGCCTTGGCGCGGGCGCGCGAATCGGCGCGTCGCATTAGTTGCGCCAACAACCTCAAGCAGGTCGGGCTGAGCGTCAAGATGTATGCCGGCGAGGCGCGGGACGCGCTGTTTCCGTCCATCAAGCACTACATTTACGACGAAACGTCCGGCGCATGCGACCGCCCCAACGGGCGCCTGTTGACCGCGCCGCCGGACGCCCCCTCGCCGGAATTCTTCTTCGACGCCAAGAGTATGTACCCGGAATACCTGTCCGACTTGTCCGTGCTGGTTTGTCCGTCCGATTCAAATGCCGCCGATTTCCGCAAAGGCGTCTGGAATGAACAAAACGATCCGGCCAAGCCGTTCGAACCGTGCAGGGTCGGCCCGCTTTCCTACATCTACATTTCCTGGGCCTTCCGGGGCGAACGCGATTATATTACCTCGGGCACGGAAAACGACAATCCGCCGAATATTTCGGCCCGGTTTCTCCTGGTGCTGGCCCAGACGCTCGACAAGGCCGCCAAAGGCGATTTTACCGTGTACGACGCGGACATCAAGTACGATCACGAGGTATACGGTCCCGTCACGGCGTATCGCATCCGGGACGGCATCGAACGGTTTCTCGTTACGGACATCAACAATCCCGCGGCGACGGCGGCCGCCCAAAGCCATCTCGGCTATTACTGCGACTTCATTTCACCCAAGACACAAGACTTCAATCATGTGCCCGGCGGCGGAAATGTCCTGTACATGGACGGGCATGTGGAATTTCTCAAGTATCCGGGGCAATTTCCCTTCAGCCGGGCCTGGACGCAGATTGTGGCGCTTGCCGGGCTGTAATCCGGAATCCCCTTGGGACCTTATTTCGCGGCCGACCAGCGGATGGCCTGCAAGACCATCCGACGGTAAAATTCGTTGGCGTATGCTTCCCTGCCGTGACCCGGTTGAATAAAGCAAACTTTCGCGTTGCGGTAGGTCCGTGTCCACGCGACCTCTTTTTGGCTGCCGGGATTGTCGCAGGACAGAAGGAGGCGATTGTCCGGCTCAAGATGGTAGCCCTTGTAGGTTTCGTCGTGCAGGACGAAATCCCGAATGCCGGCCAATATCGGGTGGGAAGGGTCTTCAACGCGCAAGGCCATGTCCACCCCTTCCTTCCACTGGCTGCGGGGGTATTTCACACCGTTCTCCTCGGTGTCTTCCAGAAAATACCTGGCGCCGATGATCTTGCGGTATTCGGGCCAATCCGGAAACGCGGCGATTGCGTGATGGAGCACGACAAGCCCGATGCCCCTGTCGAGCAACGCTACGAAGTTCCGTTGGCGTTTTTCCGAAATGGCGCGGGTCATGTTGTATAGCACGATGACCTTGTACGGCCATTTCGAGATGTCCTCGAAAATCTCGCTCTCATCCGCGAGCGCCACGAACGCGCAGTCGAGGTCGCGATAACTCCCGAACATCGTTTTGAACGGCTTCTCTTCGAATCCGTGGCCGCCCGTCACCACGACGACTTTCATCTTCTCCGCGGGATACGCGCCGACGCTCCAGGCAATGGCCGCCACGAAAACAAGACATGGCCCGATGAAACGACCGTTCGTCATGCCGGATTCCCTTCTTCTTTGTTCTTTGTTCTTAGTTCTTATACCTGCCACGGCGCCCGCATGGCGCGCACCAACATCCGATTGGCTTCAGCGTCGTTCTCGAAACGTTCCATGGCCGGGTTCCAGCGCAGCCTTCGGCCGAGACGCATCGCGATGTCGCTCAGATGGCAGATCATGTCGGAACGAACGGTGACGTCAATTGGACAGACGGTTTCCCGCCGCGACCTGACGCAATCGAGAAAGTTGCCGACATGATTCCGGCTTTCGTAAAGCCGGATGTCATTTCCGCCGAACTTCGTTTGCACAAGCGACTTCGGTTCCGTCTCGATTACGCCCCGCGCGACATGCACCCATCCCTCGGTTCCCTCGAACCGGATGCCGTGCCGGTTCTGGGCCTCATCCGTGTAGTCGAGCACGACGCCGTTGTCGTATCGCATAATTACGTTCCACCGGGTGGCGCAATCGCAGAAACCGTCGCGCGGGAAGACGCCTGTTCCCTCGACCTCGACCGGTCCGGTCGAATCGCTGCCGTTGCCCCATTGGGCGATGTCCACATGATGAATGCCCCATCCCGCCACGAACCCAAGGGCATAATCGGTGTTGTGCCACCAATAATGGTTCACAATCCGGTTGTCGGCAAAGGGCGCCCACGGCGCCGGGCCCAGCCACATGTCATAGTCGAGCCATTCGGGCACGGGCGCCGGCGCAAGATTTTCGGATTCCCGGCTGGCGGGCGATCCCACCTTGATCGTCTTCAATTCGCCGATCCGGCGGTTCCGCACCAGTTCGCAGGCGAGCCGGAATTCCTGCGAAGATCGCTGCTGCGTGCCGTATTGAAACACCCGCCCATGCCGGTGAATCGCATCCCGAAGGGCCTGCCCCTGCGACAAACTCAGCATGAGGGGCTTCTCGACGTACATGTCTTTTCCGGCATGGGCGGCCGCCACCGCGTGCGGCACATGCCAATGATCCGGCGTCGCAATCAGGACCGCGTCAATATCGTCCCGCGCGAGCAACACGCGAAAATCGCCATACGCCGCGCAACCGTGGTCGCCGTAATGTCCGTTCACGATGTTCTGCGCGGCCTCACGCCGCTGCGCGTTCACGTCGCACACGGCCACCACCCGGGCGTTTTCGTTCCGGAGGAAATTGCCCATGACCCCGTTGCCTTGGGGGCCGTTGCCGATGCAGCCCACCGCGATGCGGTTGCTGGGCGAGACATGACCTTCCAGTCCCAACGCCCGCGCGGGCACAATGTACGGAAAAGACGACGCGGCGGCAGCCCCCATGGCGGCATTCAGAAACGCGCGCCGCGTCATTGTCGGTTTGCGCAGCGATCCTTTTTTCGACATGGCTTGTCCTTCTCGGTTCACGACCTCGTCGTTTCCCGCCCGTCCAAACTGGGATCGCTTACGTCAATTTCGGCGCCGGCGCTTTTTCGGGCGAATTGACAACCTTGATGCCGTACATCTGGCAGAAATTTTGCAGGTCCCTGCGGAAGTCGCCAAGGAAAACCACTTGGTGGAAGCCGAGCACGTCCCGGGCATCCTCGACGCGATCCATCGCGATTTCGACGCTGGTGCGGCATCCGCCGGCGGGCGGCGTGTCCACATTCCCGGCGACCGTGCCGGTATCCACGATCAATTCGTTCGGATTCTGGAACCGGGCAAGCGTCACGCGTTCTCCTTCGGGCCACAACACCTGGACGGACACCCCGATGTTCGACTCGGAATGGCTCCGCAGGATATAGGGAGCATGTTCCGTGTCAAGGCCCCGGATCTTGGTTCCCGCCACGCAATGCGAGGCAATCAGGAGGTTTTTCACCGTTTCGGGCACCGGATCGTTCATATAGCCGGGGCGATCGAACAGGTAACTCGTCAGCATGAGCGACATAGCGCCAAACACGTCCGCTTCGCAGCCGTAGGTGACGCCGGCGTCCTGGAACATCGAGGCGGCCATGCACGGCGGCGTCGGCACGACTTTCTGCGTGACCATGCCCAGACAATCCGTCGTCAGCGCGTTGGCATCCTCCAGTTTGAGCAACTGCTTCGCGGCGATATACGTTCGCGCGGCGTTCACGCCGTCCTCGTCGGAAGGTTCGACCACTTTCCGGGCATCCTTGAACATCTTCCGGGCCACCTCGTGCGCCTCGTCGTTCGCGGGAACCTGGGCGAACATTTCCTCCATGGATTTGCGTGGAATGTGGCGCACTTTCGTGCCGAGGCGTTCCAGCACGGATTCGCTGCGCTTGTCTCCCGCAATGACCAGCAGCCGCGACGCCTCGAACTGCTTCTTGGCGCGGACGATCCGGAACGCCTGCTCGACCGCGGACGATTCGAGCGAAGAAATGACCAGCACCCCCTGCCGCCGCGACAGTTCGAGCACGTGGCCGGTGAAACAGGTGCCGACCGGCGCGAACACGATCATCGGCACGCCGGCCTTGTAAATGCGGTCCATGTGCCGCCATGAATCCATGTGCTGAAGCATCAGCAATACCGCGTCCGGCTTTTCCGCCTCGATGGCCTTCGCAAAGGCGTCAACGGCCTCGTTGGTTTCCAGGGGATCTTCGACCGCCTCGAGTTGCACGCCGACGCGTCCGGCTGATTCCGCAAACTGACGGGCATATTCCTGGCGATGGCCTTCGAGATCGTAGGCCGCTCCCGGCCAGCCCAGCCAGTACGGCGGATGGAGGCGCACCACCGCGCTCTTGATTCTAACCAGCGGTTTCGGACGGAACTGGGCAATGTCGAGGGGACCCGAAACATCCCCCGCCGCCCATGCGGAACGCGCCGCGCCCGCCGTGATTGCCGCGCCCGCCGCTCCCGCAGCCGACGCCAGAAAACAACGCCGCGACATCGAACAACACGTGCATTGACTGCCTTGCGATTGCCGGCTCATGTGAAAGTCCCTCCGTTATGGTTGCCATCCACCGCAGACTCGACTGGAATCCAGAATATCAGTCTTTCACGAAAAAACACAAAATACGATCGCGATCCCGCTATTTTCGCCGCACGCAAGAAACGCGGCAGGGCGCCGCGTCCACGGTGTAAGCGCGGGTACGTAAAATCCCTTGGGCACGGAACGTAGGACAGGCTGTCCAGCCTGTCATCCTGGAACCGGAAAATTTACAAGGACGACAGATTGGACAGGCTGTCCCACGCCCTTTCCGTACACGCTCTAAGCGGCATTTGTTTTATTCGTACGCGCAATCGTGATCGAAGATCGCCGATCCAGGTTTTCAATTCCAACAACCAAGGACTGATGGCGGATAGTCCATCGGTAACCCGTTTGATCCCCGTTGACTCATGAGACAAGGTTTGTTACGATGGATCCATGATCGGTGCGTCGGCGCGACGAAAAGGCCGTCCATTCGGATGGATCGGTGTGGCGTGTGTGTTGTGGGCATCGGCACAAGCCCTTGCGGATTCCAGCATCCATGCCGGGACAGCCGGGACAGCCATGCAGTATGCCCGGGCCTGCCAGAACGGCGCGTGGGATGCCGTAATGGACATGACGGCATGGATGCGCGACCGTTTGGATTGCGCCGGTTCCGGCAGCGAAGGACGCGATGCCATCAAGAAGGAACTACAGGCATCTTTGGCCCGGAAGACGGCGGAAGGGAACCGTTTGCGCCCGGAAGGCATTGAAGACGTGTACCTATTTGCGCCCACGGCGATGCTGCGGGTCGTGCGAACCGATTCCGGCCGGGCCGATCTGGATCGCCCGGCCTGTGGCCGTGCCTGGATGGAAGTGGTGTATCCCGTGCGCGCACAGGCGCCGCGGGACGAACAAGGCCGCGCCATCCGGAAGATGGTCGTGGGCGTGAATGTCGCATGCGACGAATTGATATTGAAAGCGAACGTTGTTGGCAATATGGAAGTGGAACCGGATTCGATGGCGTATTATCCGGGAGAACGATGAGGGAGGTGTCCAATGCCTTTGGCAACATGTCCTCGCTGTAAAAAGATATTCGAGAAAACCCGGACAATCGTGTGCGCGAAATGCCAAGAGGCCGAGAACGCGGATTACGACAAGATCCGGGCGGTACTGGAGCGGGATCCAAGCCTGAACGCGGAGGAAACCGCCGAAGCGGCCGGCGTGACGGTTCAGTGCGTTTCGCGCATGTTGCAGGAAGGACTGATCGCGAATGTCAGTCTTGCCGAGTCGGTCAAATGCGGCCGTTGCGGCGCCCCGGCCATCAGCCTGAACAAAAAACTGTGCCAAGCCTGCCTTGAAAAACTCAACGCGGAAGTGGCGGCCGCGCAGAGCAAGATCAAACTGGCCCAGAAAAAGCGGGTTCAGGTGGGCGAATATCAACTGGCGCGCAAGGTGTTTGAGGCAAAACGGCGTTCGTAAGGGCTGGCGGTGGCGCCGGAATTTCAATGCAACGGACAGGGGCGTTTTTCCGCCCCGGAAGGGTAGGTCCTAGTGACGCTCGCGGGTGTTTTTCTGGCCTTGGCGCGAAGCCTGTTTTTCATCGTTCCGCCGTTGTTGAAGATTGCGGTGGTATTGTTGGATGTATGGGCGCGATGAGACCGTTTCCCGCTATTGCTTTGTTTGGGGTCGTGGCGGTCGCGTGGTGTCCGGCGTGGGGGGAACTCGCGTCGTTTTCCGTCCGGGTGCAAGACGATTTGCGCGTCGCAGACGTGGAACTCGTGCCGATGGGGGATACTCCGTATGTTTCGCTGTCTTCGTTGGCGAGCCAGATGGGCGGCGCCTGTCGCGTGACGCCTGAACGGGTGCAGGTGGATTTGGCCGCGAAAGCGGCGTGGTTAAGTTTGGGAACCGCCCAAGTGAGTTCTTCCTTGGGATTGTTCGATCTTGCCCATCCCGTGCAGGAACGGAACGGGGAGGCGCTCATCGCATTGGAGGATGTGGTCCCCTTGTTCCGGAAGGCGTTCAATCTGGCCATCAAACAGGATTTGCCCGTCCAGCCGCCGGCCCCCGCGCCTTCCCCCGAGTTGCCGCCGTCGGCAGACCCCGTTTCCGAGCCTGCGCCCGTTTCCCCTCCCGTCCAACCGATCGAAACACCGCCGGAAGCGCCTCTTCCTTCCGCGCCCGTCGAACCCCCCAAAATGCCGGCTTCCGATCGGGCGAAGGATCGGCCTGTTCAGATCGTCATCCTCGATCCGGGACACGGCGGATCGGATTCCGGTTGTGAGGGGCACGGCGGTCTGCAGGAAAAACAGGCTGTTTTCCATATCGCCCTGAAAACAAGCAAAGCCCTGGCGGGCGCACCGGTTACCGTTTTGCTCACTCGTGATTCGGATAAGGACGTTTCCCGTGCCGAACGAACCGCCTTTGCCAACCAAAACAAGGGGGATCTTTATATTTCCATTCACCTGGGATCAGGACTTTCGCAGTCGGGGCGGGGCATCGAGGCCTTCTATTGGGATCCGGACCAAGGACACGTCCCAAATGCCGATGGAAAGATCACCGAGCGCCCCGGAGCTCCATACGCCGAACGCAGCCTGGCCGCGGCCAAGGCGCTGGCGGATGCCGTGGCCGCGGCATCCGGTCAGGAAGTGCGCGGGGTTCATCCGTCGCCGTGCGCGCTACTGGGCGACATCGGGATGCCGGGCGTACTTCTGGAAGCCGGTTATCTCGGAAATCCCGCCGAGGAATCGCTGCTGCTGACGGAGGATCATCAGGCCAAAATCGCCAACGGAATCGCGGAAGGCATCAAAGCCCTTGCCGCTCCCGCGGCCGAGGGCAAGCCATGATGAACCGGGCTTGGCGGCGGGCCATGATACGGCGCACGTTGCTTTGGATTTGGGCCATGGCAACGGTGGCGCTTGTGGCGTGCGTGGGACTGCTTGTGCGCGAACTGATGCGGGAAGGCGGCGATCCCCTTGCGATCGTGAAGCACGAATCCAAAGCCGCGCCGTCAGCCGCGCCGCCAGCCGTTCCTTCTTATGCCACGGCGACCAAGGAAATCGTGCTGTATTTTGCCGATGCGGAGGGGAAAACGCTGGTAGCCGAAACAGCCCGAATCGAAACCGGCGATTCGACCGTGGAAAATTGCCGCAAAGCGCTTGAAGCGTTGATTCGCGGGCCCCGCGACATTTTGACGCCCATTCTTCCAGCCTCGACCCGCATTCGCGGAATGTATTTGCTGGAAGGCGGCGAATTGGTCGTGGATTTTTCGATGGAAATGGCTAACGAATTGAAGAAGGTTCGCAGCGCCTCGCTGGAATCGCTCATGGTTTACGGCGTGGTCAACACGTTGGCCGCCGATGCGTTGCGGGGCGGGAAAGGCGAAGCCGGGGTCTCGCGCGTGCGTTTTCTGATCGAAGGCAGCGCACCGCACGAGAATTTTCCCGCCCATCTGGATCTCGGTGGCCCGGTGAAACCCGATTCCCGATGGATCGCCGGAAACGGCGCATGAGGGGGCCATGCCTGTAAACGAACCGGCCATAGGCATTTTTGACAGCGGAGTCGGCGGATTGACCGTCTTGCGGCAGATCGCGGAACGGCTGCCCAACGAATCGCTCATCTATCTCGGCGACACCGCGCGCGTTCCCTATGGAACCAAGTCCGCCAATACCGTAATCCGATATGCGCGGACGTGCGCGGATGTTCTGCTCAAGGAAGGCGTGAAACTGCTGGTTGTCGCGTGCAACACGGCTTCGGCTTTTGCGCTTGAAAGACTTCAGGCCGATTTGGACGTGCCGGTTGTCGGCGTGATTGAGCCGGGCGCCGCATCTGCGCTGGCCAAGACGCGCAACCGGCGGATCGGCGTCATCGGGACCGCCGGCACCATCGGCAGCGGGGCGTATCCGGCCGCCCTGCGCGCGCGCGATCCGAACGTGGATGTTTTCGTGCAGGCCTGTCCGCTGTTTGTCCCCCTCGCGGAAGAAGGCTGGACAACCGGTGACATCCCGTTGCTGATTGCGCGCACGTACCTGGAGCCGCTGATTCGCAACCGGGCCGACACGCTTGTGCTCGGTTGCACGCACTACCCCCTTCTGCATGCCGTCATTGCACAGACCATGGGCGAATCGGTCGCCATCGTGGACAGCGCCGAAGCGACGGCGGAGGCGGTGGCGGCCATTGTGGAAGGGATGGGCCTCGGCGCCGAAGCGGATTCAACGGCATGGCGGCGGTTTCTGGTGACCGACGCTCCGGAGAATTTCAGACGCATCGGCCGGCAATTCCTCGGCTGGGATACCGGCCCGGTCGAGTGGGTAGACGTCCAATGACCAAGAACGAATCCACGCCGGCGCCGGACGGGCCGATTCCGGGCCAGTTGCCGCATTCATGGGTTGGCGTAGCCGCGGGATTGGGCGTTTGCCTCGTCGCGCTGCTGGCCGCCGGCATGCTGGCCCGGCAATACGTGAAATCGCGGCCCTTGAATCTGCGGGATCGGACCACGGAACTGGCCGGCGTGCTGGAGCGGACACTCGTCAACTGTCGCGTTCCCAAAGAAAATATCGCGCGGGGCGAACCGGAACCCTGCTCGGACGAGGAGGCCTTTTGGACGGCAACATCGTTCGACGTGGCGCTTCCGGACATCATGGACGGCGCGGCGCTGGTCGGACTGGTTGCGCGGCGCATGCAACCGTTCGACGTGGCGCTGGTCGAAACCGCCTTTGCGGACTCGGTGCGCGAAATGCGCGCTTCGCTGGGTAATCGCGTATTTGCCACGCTGCGCATACGGGAAAAGAAGCCCAAAACGGATTTGACGTCCGCATGCGAACATGTGCTTCAAGGGGTGAATGCGTGGCTGGCGGACCAAAACATCCCGGCGGAGTTTGTCGAGACCGTTCCCTCCGAAAGAAAGGAAGACGATAAAACCATTTGGCAATATGCGCGTTTGAACGCGCCCTATCCGTCGGGACTTTCGTTCGACAAGGTCGAAACAGGATTGCGTGAAGCCGTGTCCGGGGCGCCGGAAACGGAAGGGCATTCAGCCAACGTGGCTGCCCATATCGGAACCGGCGGCACGACCACGTTCTCTGTTGCTTTGGACGATTATGTGTGCGCGGACATCGTTTTTTCTCGCACCGGGGTCGAACCGCCGTCCGATGAATTTCCGGCAAGCGCCCTGGCTCCGCTGCAGGCGGGTCTCGTCAACGGGGAATGGATGAATGGAGTTTCGGACATCGAGGAGGTGCCGTTGGATTCAACGGGGCTCGACGAAATGGAACTGGGTCGGAAACTGGCCGGGATTTCCACGCCGAGCGATCAAATCCCCCGTATTGCGATCATCTTGGATGACGGCGGGTACGGCGGGCCGGTCACGGCGCGCATCCTTGCGCTCGATCCCAATCTGACCCTCGCCATCCTGCCCGGCACGCCCTTCGGAGCCCGCACCGCAAAACGGGCATCCGAACTTGGGTTTGAAGTGATGCTCCATATGCCGATGGAAGGGGCGAACATGCCCGGCAGCCTTCTGACCGGCATGACGGAAGCCGAAATGCGGGGGCGACTCGACGAGGCCCTGGCGGGCATTCCCGAAGCGGTAGGCGTCAACAATCACATGGGATCCGTGTTTACATCCAATGCGAACGCCATCAACCGGTTTATGAACATTTTGGCCGGACGCGGCCTGTATTTTATAGACAGCCGCACGACACCGCGCAGCGTGGCGTTCGACGGCGCCCTGAAGCACGGGATTCCCGCGGGAAGCCGAGACGTTTTTCTCGACCATCAAAAAGAACCCAACTACATCATCGGCCAGTTCAACCATCTCATGGAGGTTGCCAAGGAACGGGGTTACGCCATCGGGATCGGCCATTTCCGCCCGACCACGGTCCAAGTGCTCGTCTCCATGCTGCCACAACTGGAAAAGAACGGGATCAAACTGGTCCATGCGTCCGAACTGGTCTTGCGCCCCGCCGTGGCCAAACCCTTGGAAGGGCCCGTGGCCATTCCGGGGGAATCCGCGGGCAACACAGAGCCGATTCCGGTGAAATCGGGCAAGAAACGCCCGAAAAGTTGAAGGCGCGATCGCGCCGGAACGCCGGGCAATGGCCGTTTACGCCTTGACGGTTCAGCGGTTGCCTTATTGATCTCCCGTGTGTCCGAAACCGCCCTCGTTCCGTTCGGTCGGCGGCAGTTCCCGAACCGGGACCCATTCCGCGAAGGCGACCGGGCCAATGACCAATTGCGCGATGCGGTCGCCGCGCTGGATGGTACAGGGTTCCTGGCCGAGATTGATGGCGATGAGGCGGATTTCCCCGCGATAGTCGGCGTCAATCGTGCCGGGGGAATTCAGCATTGTAAGGCCGTGCTTCCACGCCATGCCGGATCGCGGCCTGATTTGGGCCTCGTATCCCGGCGGCAGGGCGATTCGGATGCCTGTGGGAATCAGGGCGCGCCCGCCGGGCGCCAAGGTCACTGGCTCGCGCACGGCTGCGCGCAGATCCATGCCGGCGGCATGAACGGTTTCGTAGGCCGGCAGGGGCAAATCGTCCGTGCCGGGTTCGCGCAGGATGGCGACGCGAACCGCCGGAGTCACAGGGGGATGCCCTCCAGTGGGGTGGCCGGTTTCGGGCCGAGCACAAGCATGGTGCAGCGTTCGGGCCGGAAAATCTCGACCGCCACCTGATGCAGATCGTCCACGGTAACGGCGTCGAGTGCGCCGATAATTTCAGAAAGTCCCAGCAACCGCTTGTAGTAGATCATGGATTTGGCCATGCGCGACATTCGGTTGAACGTGCTTTCGAGCGACATCAGCATGCTGCCCTTGAGATGTTCCCGGTTGTTTTCGAGTTCCGTTTCGGGAATGGGCTTGGCGCGAAACTTGCCGATCTCCTCGAAGATAAGGCTCAGGGTGCGGTCAAAGTTTTCAGGGGCGACCGCCGCGTAGATGCCGAACATGCCCGCCGTGAAAAAACAGCTGTGGAATGAATAGATCGAATAGGCAAGGCCTTCTTCCTCGCGAATGCGTTCGAACAGGCGCGACGTGCTGCCGCCGCCCAACGCGCTGCTCAATATGTCGTAGACATACCGGCGTTCGTCGGACACCGTCGGTCCGGGAAAGGCCATGCAAAGATGGTTCTGCGCGATGTCCCGCTCGACGATTTCGATGCCAGGGGCGAATTCGGGCGGTCCGGAATGCTTGTGCGAGGGACTGGGCGGCAATCCGCCAAACTCGCGATCAACCTGTTCGAGCACGGCGCTCTCGTCGAAATTGCCCGCTATCGAAAAATACATGTTGCGGGGACGATACCATGCCTTGTAATAACTTTGTACGTCTTTGATCGTGATGTTGGCCACGCTTTCCACGCGCCCCGAAACCGGCCATCCCAAGGGATGATTGGGCCATAACCGCGCGCTGAGCAAATCGTGCGCATAGTCTTCGGGCACATCCTCTATCGAGGCGATTTCCTCAAGGACGACATTGCGTTCCTTGTCGAGGTCGCAAAAGGTCGAATTCTTGATGACGTCGGCCAAGACTTCGATGCCGGCGGCGAGATGTTTGTCGAGCGTCTTGATATAGAGGCAGGTGTACTCGCGCGAGGTGAAGGCGTTCAGATGCCCTCCCTTGCTTTCGATAGGCTCCATGATTTGTCGGGCGGTGCGTGTTTTCGTGCCCTTGAAGAAGAGGTGTTCGAGGAAGTGGGAGATGCCGGCCTGATCGGGCTGTTCGTTGGCGGACCCCGTCTTGACCCACACGCCCGCCGTGGCGGAATGCAGATAGGGCAGGCGTTCCAGGGTAACGGTCATCCCGTTGTCGAGCTTGCGCGCGACGGCATTGTCGGTGTAGAGCAGATCTTTCTCAGGCTGCATGAAACTTCCTTGCCGCGGCGCGCCGCAACGCCCGGACGCGCCGCCTCGAATGCGTTGGGATCAACGGCGCCGTCCGCCGTTCCGATCTCGATTGCGATCGGAATGTCCGCCCCGATCGCCGCCGCGTCCGCCCCGATCGCCGCCGCGTCCGCCCCGGTCGCGATCGCCACGGGAACGCGGTTCACGCGGAGGCGGCATGTCTTCGGCGGAAATACGGCCCAGTTCGAGATCCGCGGCGTTTTTGGACATATTGACGCGGCCCATGCGGTCTATTTCGATGACCTTGACGTCTATTTCATCGCCGATTTGCACCACGTCCGTTACTTCGCCCACGCGGTGCGGGGCCAACTCGGAAATATGCACCAACCCTTCGCGTCCGCCCAGAACGCTGACAAACGCGCCGAAATTCATTATGCGCGTCACGGTGCCGTGATAGACCTTTCCGACCTCCACCTCGGACACGATCAACTTGATCATGTCTATGGCGGCCTCGGCGCAGGCCTTGTCCACCGCCGCGACATTGACGGTGCCGTCGTCCTCGATTTCAATTTCGGCGCCGGTCTTGGTCTGTATCTCGCGGATGACCTTGCCGCCCGGCCCGATCACTTCGCGAATCTTGTCCACGGGGATGCTGATGGTGTAGATGCGTGGCGCGTAGGGCGAGATTTCCTTGCGCGGTTCGGGCAGACAGGCCAGCATCTTGTCCAGGATATACAAGCGTCCGTCGCGTGCCTGCATCAGCGCCCGGTGCATGACCTCGCGCGGAATGCCCCCGATTTTGGTGTCCATCTGGAACGCGGTGATGCCTTTGGCCGTGCCGCAGACCTTGAAATCCATGTCGCCGTAATGATCTTCCGCACCCAGGATGTCGGTCAAAACGCAGACATCGTCGCCTTCCTTGATCAAGCCCATCGCAATGCCGGCCACGGGGGCCTTGATGGGAACGCCCGCGTCCATCATGCTCATGGTTCCGCCGCACACCGACGCCATCGAACTCGACCCGTTGCTTTCCGTGATGTCCGACACGACGCGGATGACATAAGGGAACGCCTTTTCCGGATCGTCGTTGTCGTTGGGAAGAACGCATTCCAGCGCCCGCTCCGTCAATTTTCCGTGGCCAACTTCACGGCGTCCCGGTCCCGAAATCCGCCGGACTTCGCCGACCGACCAACTGGGGAAATTGTAATGGAGCATAAACCGTTTGAATTCTTCCCCGGTCAATTCATCGAGGCGCTGTTCATCGCGGCTTGTGCCCAGCGTCGTCGTGACGATGGCCTGCGTTTCACCGCGGGTAAACAAACACGATCCATGCGTGCGGGGCAGGATGCCGACCTCAATGGTGATGGGGCGAATTTCGTCGGGACGGCGTCCGTCAAGCCGGATTTTGTCCCGGATGGCCTTTTGCCGCATGAGTTTCTTTTCGGCGGCCGTAAAAGCCTCTGCAATGGCGCCGGCGCGCTCCGCGAAAAGGTCCGGCCCGTACTGTTCAGCCAGGGCATCGGCCACTTCCGCCTTCAGTCCATCCACCGCGGCCTGTCGCTCCTGTTTCTGAACAAGGGACAGGGCGGCTTCCAGGCGGCCGGCAATGGCCTCCTCGACATCCGCCACGACGGCCGGATCGAGCTCCTTGGGAACGAAGGGCATTTTCGGGACCCCGGCGCGGGTCTGCAATTCCTCGATGCCCTTGCAGATTTCAATGATGAAGGTGTGGCCGAATTCAAGCGCTTCGACCATTTTGTCTTCCGGCAGTTCCTTCGCGCTTCCTTCCACCATGCAGATGGCTTCCCGGGTGCCTGCCAACACCAAATCCAACTGGCTTTCAGCCATCTTGGACATCGGCGGATTGACTTCGAATTCGCCGTTGAAACACCCCACACGCACCGCGCCAATTGGGCCGAGGAACGGTACCGGCGAAACGCTCAGCGCCGCTGAGGCCGCATTGATCGACAAGACCCCCGGATCGTGTTCATTGTCCGCGGAAAACACGGTCTGACAGACCTGAAGTTCGTTGAAGAATCCTTTCGGGAACAAGGGGCGCACCGGACGATCCGTCAGGCGGCACACGAGGATTTCACGTTCCGTGGGACGGCCTTCGCGCCGGAAGAAGTTACCGGGAATGCGTCCGGCCGCAAAACTCTTTTCGCGGTAATCAACCGTCAAGGGAAAGAAGTCCTGACCCGGTGACGCTTCCGGCGCCACACATACCGCCGACAGGACCATCGTGTCGCCGAAAACAGCCATCACGGAACCGTGTGCCTGTTTGGCGATTTTGCCCGTTTCAAAATGGATCTCTTCGGATCCGACTCGTACTGAGAGACGTTCTACCATGGTGTTGTTTTGACACTCCCGCTGGGATGAGAACGCCCTCGGCGTCACATTCCAACCTGTTTTTTATTTTCTTAGACCCAGCGCCTTGACAATCGCGCGATAACGCTCGATGTCCTGATTGCGCACATAATTCAACAGATTGCGGCGCTTGCCGACCAGTTTCAGCAGGCCGCGGCGGCTCGCGAAATCCTTCGCGTGCTTTTGGAAATGCACGGTCAACTCGTTGATCCGTTCCGTCAGCAACGCGATCTGCACTTCCGCCGAACCGGTGTCGCCCTCATGCTTTGCGAACGACTTGATAACTTCGCCTTTACGTTCCTTGGTTACCGCCATGATTCACCTGTCCTTTCGCATTCGCCCACTTCCCAGTGCGCCGCCGGTGCAGCGGACGCCCGAGCAAGGGGCACCCACAGAAGTTACTTGTCCGTCAAGGCCGCCAGTCCCGGCAAAACCTTGCCTTCCAACATTTCGAGCGACGCGCCGCCGCCCGTTGATACATGAGACATCTTGTCTTCCAGGCCGAATTGCACCACCGCCGCGGCGGTATCGCCGCCGCCGATAATCGAGATGGCCTTGCCGTTTGCCAACGCTTCGGCGACGGCCTTGGTCCCCGATGCGAATTTTTCCATTTCGAACACGCCCATGGGGCCGTTCCACACGACCATTCCCGCCGTCCGGATGGCGTCCGTAAAAAGGGCCTCCGTTTTCGGTCCAATATCAAGGCTCATCCAACCGGATTCGATGCTCTTCACATCCACCACCTTGCTGTTCGCATCGGCCGCAAAGGCATCCGCCACGACCGTGTCCACCGGCAATAAAAGCGAAACGCCCTTTTCGGCCGCCTTCTGCAGCGCGGCCTTGGCGGTTTCGATGCCGGGTTCGTCCAGCAGGCTGTTGCCGATTTCATATCCTTGCGCCTTCAGGAATGTGCAGGCCATGCCCCCGCCGATGATCAACGTGTCAACCAGATTCAACAGGTTTTCGATGACCAGGATCTTGTCGGAAACCTTGGCGCCGCCCAAGATCGCCACCAACGGGCGTTCCGGGTTGTTCAACACGCGGTTGAAATACTCCATTTCCTTCGCGAGCAGAAAGCCGGCCGCGCTTTGCGCCACATATTTCGTGACACCTTCCGTCGAGGCATGGGCGCGATGGGCCGATCCGAACGCATCGTTGATGTATACGTCGGCCAGACGGCCCAGCTGGCGGCTCAACTCGGGATCGTTTTTTGTTTCGCCCTTGGTAAAACGCGTGTTTTCAAGAACAATGATGTCGCCGGGCTGCATCGCGGCCACCGCAGCCTCGACTTCCGGTCCCACCAGCGCATCGAGTTTCGTGACGTTTCCCCCAATCAACTCACGCAAGCGATCGGCGACGGGCCCCATCTTGAGCAGGGCGTTTTTCTTGAGGATTTTGGCTTTTTCCTCGTCCGATTCGGCCTTGGCGGGATCCTTCGGACGCCCCAGGTGCGACATTAGAATCAGTTTGCCCCCGCGTTCACGCACATAACTAATGCTCGCCAACGCGGCGCGGATGCGCGTGTCGTCGCGCACGGTTCCGTCCTCGTTTTGGGGCACGTTGAAATCCACGCGCATCAAGACGCGTTTACCCCGCACATCCAAATCTTCAATGCTCAACTTCCGCATTTCACGCCCTCTACCCATTCAACGATTTCACATTTTCAAAAAAGGCCCGCGCGGGGTTGGCCGCGCAGGCCCATTGGGAGATCGTCATACCATTTTCTTGAACAGATCAACGCAGCGGTTCGAATAACCCCACTCGTTGTCGTACCACGAAACGCACTTCGCAAAGTTGTCGCCCATCACAAAGGTCAACTTCGAGTCAAAAACGCTCGAATGCGGATTGCCGATTATGTCGCAGGACACGATTTCGTCCTCGCAATACTGCAGAATGCCCTTCAGGGGGCCTTCCGCGGCCGCTTTCATAGCCGAATTGATCGCGTCCACCGTTACCGTCTTTTCCAGTTCGACGACCAGATCCACGACCGATCCGTCAATGACGGGCACGCGCATCGCCATGCCGTCCAACTTGCCCTTCAACGCCGGCAGCACCTTGCCGACCGCGCGCGCAGCGCCGGTTGTCGTCGGGATAATCGAATTGGCGGCGGTGCGGGCGCGGCGCAAATCCTTGTGCGGCATGTCAAGCACGCGTTGATCGTTCGTGTACGCATGGATTGTGTTCATGAGGCCGCGCTTGATGCCGAAATTCTCGTGGAGGACCTTGGCGAACGGCGCCAGGCAGTTGGTCGTGCAACTGGCGTTCGATATGACTTGATCCGTCGGCTTCAGCGTGTCGTCGTTCACGCCCATCACGACGATGGCGTCCACATCGCCCTTCGGCGGAACCGTGAGCAACACTTTTTTGGCGCCGCCGGCCACGTGCTTCATGCAGAGTTCCTTCGAGGTGAAAATGCCCGTGGATTCGAGCACGAAATCAACGCCCAGATCCCCCCACGGCAACTCGGCCGGATCTTTCTTCGCCAATATCCTGATTTCCTTGCCATTAACCACGATGGCGTCGTCCTTTGCCTGGACCGATCCATCGAAAGGACCGTACGTACTGTCGTACTTGAGCAAGTGCGCCAGCGTCTTCGCATCGGTCAAGTCGTTTATGGCCGCCACTTCAAACGCGGACTCCTTCAGGAGCACCTTGAATACATTGCGTCCAATTCGCCCAAACCCGTTGATTCCGATCTTCATCGCCATGGTTCATTTCCTTTCGCCTACCGCGAGCACGTCCCCTGCCGCTGTCCGCGAAACACCTCGCGCACGTCGCCATTTGCGGCATGAGACACCTTTAGCCTGGATTGGAATAGAAAAATCGAGAAGATGACCCTACTGATCGCACTTTTGCACGAACACGGTATCGTGCGCCCATGCACAATCGTGGGAGGCTTGCCCGCCTCCCGGCAGGTATACGCCCACCCCGGCCCGTTTTACACGGACCCATGTCTCTCTTTGTTCCTTCAATCCGGGGCATACTATGCCATACGCGCGCGCCACAAGTCAAACCGCGGGCCGCCTAACCAATTTGCGGCAAGAACATGGCTGTGGTACGATTGCCTTGCCTTATGGATACGATGTGGCGTTTTGTACATCTGACGGACACCCATTTGGGCAGCATGGTGGACGGGGAGTGGAACAATCGCTTTCTGTGCACGATGATGCCCGATGTAATGCGATGTCTTCGTCGCGATCTTGCCAAGATCAACCCTGACTTCATTCTGGTTACGGGAGACATCGCGAGCCACCATTCGCGCGACGCCGTGTTTGCCGCGCGCGATTTGCTGGATTCGCTCGGATTTCCCTATTATCCGATGGGGGGCAACCACGATTTTCTGAGCGAGCGGATGCGCGAATGGTTTCTCGACGCGTTTCATGCCCGCCTGCCCGGCGGTGACACCGTCTATTCCTTCACGCACAAGAACCTGCATTTCTGCGTGCTCGATCCGTGGTGGAAATGGCGTGACGATTCGCTGTGCCCCGTGGCCGAGGCCTCGTTGCACGACGCGGGGGGAATATCCATGCATGGCGCGCGGTGGGCGATGCCGCCGCACGAACTGGCGTGGCTCGAAAACGACTTGGCGGAACATGCGGCGGGACCGGTTGTCATTGCCACGCATTATCCCGCGATAGGAATTCCGCGCCGCCTGCGACGGGCCGGCCTGTGCGATGCCGGGCACCTCGACAATGGCGAGATCCTGCTGGACATCTGCCGTCGCCATCCGCATGTCAAGGCCATTTTCAGCGGGCATGTGCATATGCACATCATTGAATCATGCGATGGACTGACACACGTCGTCACGGGTTCGATGCCGGAATTTCCCTGTGAATACCGTGATGTCCACGTGTACGACAACCGCATCGAAATTCACACCTGTGCGCTCAGCAACACGAGTTTCGCAAACCGATCGCTTATCCCCGGCCACGATTATACCGCCGGGATGCCGCAGGATCGCCGCGCGACGATATCGCTTTCATAACAACCCGGAAGCGCAACGAGGGGACCGGACTATCCATCCGATCCCCTCGTTTCTGTCTTACAGGGTTACGTTACGCCGCTTTTTTCACGCAGCAACCGCCGCCTTTTTGCGGATCGCATGCGGCGCCCGATTTGGTCTTGGGGCATTTGCACGCGCCCTCGGCGCACTTGCAATCGGCCCCGCATTTGCAGGCTTCGCCGCACTTGCAGGCCGCCGCCTTGCAGGCCTTGGGGCACTTGCACGCGCCCTCGGCGCACTTGCAATCGGCCCCGCATTTGCAGGCTTCGCCGCACTTGCAGGCCGCCGCCTTGCAGGCCTTTGGGCACTTGCACGCGCCCTCGACGCACTTGCAATCGGCTCCGCACTTGCAGGCTTCACCGCATTTGCATTTTGTGCATGCCGCATCCGCGGCCCATGCCGGACCCATGCCGGACCAGGCAAATCCCAATGCCAGCAAAACCACCGAAACCACAACGAGACTCTTGATTCTCATTTTTATCATCCTTGTTGTTTGTCGCGCCGCGTTGTTCCATCGCGATCCGCTCGGATCGCCCGAACGACAACGCGAACATTCCTTGCCGTTGAAACAGAGTTGAGGCGTGGGGCCCTTCGCGATCTATCAACATAGAAGCGCGCAGTGAAGCAAAAATGCAGGTCTTTTCGAAACAGGCAAGGATGCGAAAGATTCCGGAGGAATCCCATCGCCTCCCGGCGGAGCAACGTCCATGGGAACGCCCCATCCGGCGATCAGGCCTGTTTCAGGGAAAGCGGGAGGAGTCATCAAGGCCGCCGGCCATAAGGGCAAGCCGCCCGGACAATGGCAATTCCGCGTTTCGGACCGCCCGGTCTCCGAACGGCAACCGGGGCCGGCAACCGGCGCGGCTGTCGTGTCGCAACACGCTTCTTCCAAGGCTTTCACGTTGTTCGAACAGCAGCACGCAACCGGTTCCGGCGTTTCCGTTCCGCCTTTATTGGAACAGCACGCGGAAAAGCCGCAAACACAGGCAAGTCCCATGACAAAGGGTTGCACGGCCAATAGGACGGCCAATAGCCCGGCTTGAATTCGTTTCACTTGAGGCAGCCTTTTTTCATATTCACGGCAATTATACCACAACGAGACCAACTTGCGCGTATCGAATTCTCGGGGCTTGTTTCAGGTCTGAAATCTCCAAAGAAAGGGTATTTCCCTGGTTGAACGGGTTATGGAATTGTATTGAAGCATCGCCCATGGAGGGCCCGCATGACAGAAACAAGGGCTAATGCATGGGATAGGCTGTCCCACCGGCGGAGCCGGCGGGAACCTTGATGTGTTGTTCTGGAATCATAAAATAAAGAAGAAAATAAGCGGACGGATGCACTACAATGCAGCCTGGCCGTTTTGCCCAAGGAGGTTGAATATGAGGAACCGGCTATTCAGTATTGTTCTGGCGGCTGTTGCAGGGGCCGTTTGTCTCGGCCATGACGTCGCGTTGGCGGAGAAATCCGGCGAGTCCGCCCAAGCCAAGCCCGCGGCCGCAAAGCCCGCGGCCGCAAAGCCCGCCAAACCGTCCGTGCCGCCCGCGCCCGCCGGCACAATCATGGCCATACCGGCGGAAGTCCGTTTCAATTCGACGCGCGGGACGGCGCAGGTGGCGATTTTTTTCGATGAAACGCCCGCCAAGGCCGCGCATATCACCAAGGCCGCCTTTGTCAAAAAAGGCTGGATGTTCGAGGTGTCGAAATCCAAGACGGATCCCGGCGTGGTGACCGTCGCGACGAATCCGAACACGGTCGAGGATGGCAGTTACACCCTCGAAATCGTGGCCGGTGGCCAAACCGTCCATGTCGAGGTATACGTGACCTTGGACGGCCACGCGCCAAGCGCCGGGGAAATTCGATTGCCACCGCGGCTCGATCTCGATGCGTCGTACAAGAAAGGCACGACGCTCGAACTCAAGTTGGATGCACCGCTGGACGCCGAGTATGTTTGGACCGTCAACGGCCAAGTGGTGGCGCAGGGGCCCGGCGAAATCAAATTGGTGCATACCTTCGATCAAACCGGCCCGCAAATCATCCGCGTGCGCATGAAGGCGCCCAACGGCCGGACGGAGGAAAGCGTCGGCAAGACGGAAGTGATTCCGTAACGCCCATGGGTCTCGAACAGCCCGACATGCCGCCACTTTCGCGGGCGGAATGCGCCCGGTTGGGCTGGAAGGAAATAGATATCCTAATTGTCACGGGCGACGCCCTCGTGGATCATCCCGCATTCGGCGCAGCGCTGCTGGCCCGCTGGCTCATCGCCCACGGATATCGCACGGGCATCGTCGCCCAGCCGCGATGGACGGACACCGGGGACATCGCGGCGCTGGGGCGTCCACGGCTCTTCGCGGGGGTCACGGCGGGCGCGCTTGACTCGATGCTCGCCCACTATACCGCGTTCCGCAAAAAACGGCGCGACGACGCCTATACGCCGGGCGGACGCTCCGGAGCACGGCCCAATCGCGCCACGATCGTCTATGCGGGCCTTGTGCGCCAGGCCTTTCCCGGCCTGCCGGTGGTTGTCGGCGGCATCGAAGCCTCCCTGCGCCGCGCGACGCACTACGATTTCTGGTCGGATTCGTTCCGGCGGTCGATCCTGCTTGACAGCAAGGCCGACTGGCTCGTCTGCGGCATGGCGGAACGCGCCCTCCTCGACCTTGCGCGCGCGATGGAAGCCGGCGGACCTGTCGCCCCCTCCACGTTACGCGGCGTCGCCTGGGCCGAATCGAAACCGTGTCCGCCTCCCGGCGATTTTGCGGACGCCGAAACACTGCCTTCGCACGAGGACATCGCCGCCGATCCGCGCCGGTTGATGGCGGCCACGCTGGCGTTCGAGCGACAGACACACAACGGCGGTCCATGGCTGGCGCAATCTTCCGGCGGACGCCGGGTCTGGTTCGCACCGCCCGCCGCGCCGCTGGCGCCCGCCGAACTGGATGCATTATACGCCCTCCCATTCTCGCGCCGCGCCCACCCCCGATATGCCGAACCCGTGCCGGCGCTTGAAACGGTCCAATTCAGCATCACCGCGCATCGCGGCTGTGCGGGCGGCTGCACGTTCTGCTCGCTGGCGCTCCACCAAGGCCGCCGCATCCAGTCGCGCGGCGCGGAATCCATCGCCGCCGAAGCCGGGCGCATGACGCGCCATCCGGACTGGCGCGGCAGCGTGACGGATGTCGGCGGACCTTCCGCGAACATGTGGGGGGCGCGTTGTTTGCGCGAAGGGCATCCCTGCCGGCGCGCCAGTTGCCTGACCCCGGCTATTTGCCCGCATTTCGCGTGCGATCAACACGCCGCCGCGCATCTGCTCGACACGCTGGCGCGCATTCCCGGCGTGCGGCACGTCCGCGTGGCCAGCGGCATCCGGCACGACCTCGCCCTGCGCGACCCGGACTACCTGCAAGCGCTAACGGCGCGCCACACGGGCGGCCAGTTGAAACTCGCGCCCGAACATTGCCGCGAAAACGTGTTGCGCCTCATGCGCAAGCCGCCCTTTGACCGTTTTGAGCGGTTCATGGAGATTTTCCAGAACCTTTCGCGCGAGTCGGGCAAGGAGCAGTACATCGTTCCATATCTGATGAGCGCCTTTCCCGGATGCACCGACGAGGACATGCGCGCACTTGCCCGGTGGCTCGAATCGAAGGGCTGGAAACCCCGCCAGGTGCAGTGCTTCATCCCGACGCCCGGCACTGTCGCCACCGCCATGTACTGTGCCGGCATCGCCCCCGACGGCCGCCCCATCCCCGTTGCGCGCACCGACGCCGAACGCCTCCGGCAACACCGGATTCTGGTTTGCCGTCGCGGCGCGTAATGCGTACACTCGCGCCAGACCGGTTTTTCGTCGTGGACGGAGTGGACCCGGTGGACTTTGCGCCGAAGCCGGAGCCCTATCGTCCATAATGTTCATGTTGTTCATGCGATAAACCGAAAACCTTCAACGCTTTCTTCACAAGAAAATATACGCGGATTCAGACATGCAGACTGCACCGGCGCCGGAAACGCGATCCGGCCGCGAGGATTACCTCGATCATCTGCGCGTATTCCTGACGGCGCTGGTCGTGTGCCATCATCAGGCGATCGCCTTTGGCGCGCCGGGCGGCTGGTATTACGTGGCGGCCGCGCCGGGCGACATCGTTTCGCTTGTGGTCATGACGCTTTTCGTGGCGGTAAACCAGGCGTATTTCATGAGCCTGCTGTTTTTCGTGTCGGCGTATTTCACGCGCATGTCGCTGTTGAAAAAAGGCGTGCCGGCTTTCGTGAAAGGCCGCGCGATCCGGCTGCTTGTCCCATTGGCCGTGTTTTTCTTCCTGCTCAATCCCTCGGTAATCCATCTCGCGCGTTTCTTTCGGGGAGAAGCCGAGGCCGGTTATGCCGCATTCATGCTCAAGGAGGGCTGGCGCCATTTCGGGTTTGGGCCGATGTGGTTCGTTTTCGCGCTCATCCTCTTCACGGCGGGGTATCTGGCCTGCGCCGGATGCCGAAAAAGCGATCCCGCACGACGTCCGCTGCCCGGCAATTTTTCCGTGTTTGTCTTTGTACTGTCCATCGGCGTGATCACTTTCCTTGTGCGCCTGATGGTTCCCTTGGGCACCGAAGTGATCGGCCTGCAACTCGGCTATTTTCCCTTGTATATCTGCATGTTCGCTTTCGGGATCGTCGCCCACGGATCCGGATGGCTTGACCATCTGGGCGCACGCCAGGCAAACGCATGGTTCGCTTTGGCGCTGGCCGCCATGGTCCTGTTGCCCGTAATCGTGGTGCTTGGCGGCGCGCTGAAGGACAACGGCGACGCCTTCCGGGGCGGGCTGTCCTGGCAGGCGTTCGCCTATGCCGCATGGGAACCGTTTATTTGCGTGGGCGTCTCGATGAAACTCGTGTGTTTCTTTCGCGAAAGGCTGGGCCGCGCCAACACCCTTGCCGGACGTCTTTCCAAGAGTTCCTACGCCGTCTATATCATCCATCCTTTTTTCGTTGTTACAGCCACGTTTCTTGCCAAGGATCTTCCTTTGCCGCCGCTGGCGGTCGTCCTGTTTGTTTGCCCCTTGGTTCTTGTTGCGACATTTGCCTGCGCCAATCTCCTTCGCCAGGCGCCGGTCCTGAACAAAATCCTGTGAGGGTTTGCGCCGTTTTGAAACCGAATCCGCGGAGTAGGCAGTCTGAATCGGGATGAGCGTTTGAAGCGGCGCCGAATGGCGAGTAGAATCGTTGGAGCACCGCGCCAAATAATGAAAGCGTGTGCGCCGCAACGGACCGCAGGTCGGTAAGGAGACGTTTATGATTACCACGCAACATGCCGAAAACCGCGTATGGGCCTTTCGCGCCATCGGGGAATTGCAGACTTTTTTGGGCGATTGCGACTTCGAAGGTGATATCGGCGAGGAGCAGGCGCTGTTGGATCGAAAATGGCGGGAATTGCGCGACAACAAATACCGCGTGGTGTTTCTGGGCGCGTTCAATGTGGGCAAGAGCGCCCTGATCAACGCGATCCTGGGCGACGAGTACCTTCCGACGGTGCTCGAGGAATGCACGACGAAAATCACGCATGTAGTCAAGTCGGACACCATGAAGACGGTGTTGAGCCTGTCCGTGCCGGCGACCGAGGACGAATTTCGCGCATTGGGCGGCCTGATCGAAGCGTGCAACATGGGCGCATCCGTTGAACGCGCCGAATCGGGGGACGATCTAATCATCGTGTACGCGTCGAGCGCGGCCAAGGACCTGCTGAAAAGCCTGCGCCCGCTGGTCACGGTCAGCGCCGACGAGGATTTCCCGCTGTTGAAGTCGCTTCGGAACAAATTCGACGAAATTCATGTGCATCTGCCGACGGATTTGCTCGAGGAGGACATCGCACTGGTGGACTCGCCCGGCGTGCACAGCATCGCCGAAACCAACGAGAAAATCGCGCACGAAATCATCCCGAACAGCCACTTGGTGGTGTGCATGATTGAAAGCCAGAACGCCGGCAACGAACAAAACCGGGAATTCATTGAACAAATCGTCAAGTATCGCCACCGTAAGATCTTTTTTGTCATCAACAAGTCCGATCAACTCAACAAGGACGAGATCGATCCGCTCGGCCGCCGGGGTCCCGCCAAGGATCTACTGCGCAGTCTCGAAGGCATCGTGGACAATCCGGAAATTTTCTTCGTGTCGGCGCTGTACGCGCTGGTGTCGGCCCAGTTGTCCAATTACCATCTGCAGCTGTCGGATATCGAATACAACAACAAGATCAAGATTCCGTGGGCGATCCAGCGCGATCTGCTGCAATGCGAGGAGCCCACGAAGGGCGTGGCCAGTTATCTCATGATTCAGAGCAACATCGCCGCGCTCAAGAACCGCCTGATTGACTACCTTTACAAGGAGAACCGGGAGGGCGCCATCCTGGAATCGGTTTGCCGGGTGCTTGCGTCGCGCGCATGGGCCTATGCCCGGCCGCTTCAAATCAAGTTGGAAATGGTCATGGACAATCCCCGGCTCGACGAATTGACCCGGACGCGCGAACGGTTGACGGAGCGCCTGGAAGACTTGCGGGCGCAGTCGCAAAACATCCAGGAGTGGTTCCAGGTCATGGCGGCGGGCGGCTCGCGGGAAGGTTTGGTCTACACGGGATACGAAAGGCTGGTGGCCGAACTGTTCGACGACAAGGCCATCGAGGAGCAGGTGTTGAAACCGCTGGGCCAGTGGCTTGCGATCAAAGAGAACATCGCCACGGCCAAACGCGCGTCCTACGCGCCGCTGGCCGCGGAAATTCAGCGGGTCGTGGACGCCTTCGTCCAGCGCTGCCTGGATCGCCTGTTGGGCGAGGCGCAAACGGTGCAGCGCCGGGTTCTCGATGCCATGGGCGCGCTTGCGGAAGAGGTCGCGCCCGTTCCGGAGGGTCTTGTCCGCGTGTCGCGCGGTCCCATCGGCGCTTTGCAGGCCGGCATGGCCGCCTCGTACTTTGGCTTTCTCGTGTCGGGCGCGGTGCTGGGCGCGGTGGTGGGGGCGGTGGCATGGAGCGTGCTCATTGCGCGGCCCGACGTCCAGATTGCCCTGAACAATCTGTTGCGCGACTTCTTTTATCTCGATGCCCGGCTGGGCGCGGGGGCGGGTGCGGTGTTGGGCGGCGTTCTGGGCCTTCTGCTGCGCGGCGCCACCAGTACGGGCGTGCGCCGCGAGAAACTCGCGCGGTGTGTCCGTGAAAAAGTCATGCAGTTGCTGACGCAGGGCGGCAAAAGCGAAGTGGGCACGGTCTTCAACGCGGCCCGCGACCAACTGCGCGAGGGCATGTCTCAGTGCCGGGCCGCTTTCGCGGAAAACATCCGCAAGGCGTTCGATGATGCCTTGGCCGGTCTTTCGATGGAGATCGAAACCGTCCGCGCCGAAGAGGAAGAAATCCGCCGAAAGCAGGAGGAAGTCGTTGCCCGGCTCGAACCGAAACGGGCCGCGCTGGCGGAACTGGCGGAAAAGGCCCATGCGATAGCCGAGGCCAACGCGTCCAACGAGTCGGCCGCGGGTGTTGGCGCCTGACCGTCTTCGGGTGTTGTATGGATGTAAACGATTTGATACGCTTGGCATTGAATGGCCCCAAGCCGTTTGCTGGAATGGGCCGGTGAACGCGCAGTATGCGAACGGCGGGGCAATTACAATAGTACGATGAAAACCCGCCCCGCCAGGGCGTGAAACGATCCGTTGCATAATGCAGCGAAATCCATGAGGAGGAACGTACGATGAGACGCTATTCCCCGTTTTCGAGCGCCGGGGGTCCGGCGCTGGCGCTGGCCATTGCCTTTCTGCTGGCCGTTGTGGGCTGTTGGTCGAAGGAGCCGCCCGCGCCCGCGCCGGTGGTTCCCGCGCCGCCCGTCGCGCCGGTAACCGAACCCGCGCCCGCGCCCGTCGAACCGGCGCCCGTGCCGCCGTCCGGCCAGCCCGAATTGGGTCCCGTGGTTCCGTCAACGCTTCCGGTGCTGAAACTGGCGCCGGAATCCGCCATGCTGACGCTGGCGCTTCCCCCGCTGAACGGCATCATTGACAAGGCGCTGGCCTTGGCCAAACGCATTGCGCCGCCCGACTTCAACGTTGACGATGAAGTGGCCAAGGCGGTGTCCGATATTCGAAACGACTTGGGCGTGCCCGATGCCGCCAGTTTTGCCGATATCGCCACGGCCAAAGGCATCCAGCCCGACGCCCCGATAGGCGTCTTTGTGGATCTTGCGCCGACCGCCACGAGCGCCAAGGAGGCTTTCGCGGAGTTCAAGGCCGCGCTGGATGCCCAAAAGACCACTGAATCCGCGCCGGCGCCGGAAGGTGAAAAGAAAGAAGGCGGAGAAGCGCCGCCGGCTCCGCCTGCGGAACCGCCGAACATTGAAAAGTTTCTCGAATCCGTAAAACTGCCGGGCGTCGCGCTCGTATTTGGATGCGGCGATCCCGCCAAGGTCGAAGCCGCCATCAAGGATTTGCTCTCGTTGCCCGGCGGCGACATCGATCCGGAAAAAGTCGAAACCCTCGATGTCAACGGGGTGCAGGTCAAGTGTTTCGATCCGGAAAAACTCGCCTACGCGATGGCCGACGGCAAAATGTTTATTTCCAATTCGCTCGAAATGTTGAAGCAGACGCTTGCCCGCGTGGCCTCGCCCGCGGTGGTCCGGTACGGTTCGGTCGAATGTCCCGCCGAAGTCCCCGACGAATGGGTGCTGCTGTCCCGTTTCGACAAAATCGCCCCGCTCGTCAAGGATTTGATTCCGGCCGCGCTGGCCATGAACAAGGGAACCGCAAAATTCGCCGACACCCCCCTGCCTTCGATCGAGAAGAAACTGAACGCCATGGCCGGCGACGACCCCGGCGTGACGCGGCTGATCTGGACGGACAAGAAAATCGAACTAAAGACGCAGATGGACAACGCCAAACATCCGGCCTATGCCGAACTGTGCGGGGAGGCCAAACCGCTCCGCTTGGCGCCGTTGCTGCCGGAAGCCACGCTGGCCTTGTTGAGTCTTCGGTTCAACGCCATGGCGAAGGCGTCGTTTCGCGAGGGCTGGCTCAACGCGCTGCCGCCCGAGGTGCAAAAGGACGCGGGCTTGTCGCAGGTGACGATGTATATCAACCAGGCCGTGGAACTCATCGGGGACGAACTCACGTTCGGCATTTCGGCGGCCAGCGGCGGCATTCCGCAGGCGTTTCTGATGGCGAACCTTGCCCAACCCGATCAAGTCAAGGCCCTGATTCAAATGTTTGCCCCGATGACGCCCGCCGAAAAACACGAGGACGTGGATATTTCGATAGTGGCCGTGCCCCTTCCCGTGCCGATCTATATCGCATTCCCCGAAGACACGGTGATGGTCGCCAACGATCTCGACCGATTCAAGGAAGTCATCACGGCCATCAAGACCAAGACGCCGACTAATTTTCTGGGATCCTTGGACCCGCCTGTCGGCCTTGATGCGCCCATGTATGGCATTTTGATGCTCAAATCGGCCCTTGTCGGCGATATCGTCAAGCCCTTGGCCGGTCTTGGCGGGGGCTTGACGCCCGAAATGGAGATGCCGCTCGACAAACTGGTCGAAAATGTCCGCGAAATTCGCGCATCCCAGGATATCGAAAACAACTGGCAGGTCAGCAAGATTACCTTCTATCTCAACTGACCCGAATCGTCCACACTTCCATGCCCGGCTGTCTATTGTCAGCCGGGCTTTTTCGTGTTTGAACGCCGGAGAACCTCCGTGTTTTCTACTGACGCTTTCATCGCGAAGTTCCCCTTTTTGCCCCGATGATTATTTTCCGGCTATCGCGATATCATTTTTTCGTAGGTGTTTGTGTCGGTTTGCGCACGTGTCGTGCGGTTGAAAGCGGCTGCTTGTATGGAACGAAGGTCTTTTTTGAAGGCGCTGGGCGCTGGCGTCGCGGGGGCGATGTTGCCTTTGGGCGCCGATGCCTCGGATGCGCCCGGCGCGGCTTCGGGCTGCGGGATGTTGGTGGATACCACCGAGTGCATCGGGTGCCGCAAATGCGAATTCGCCTGCGCGCGCGCCAACGATTTGTCCCATGCTCCTTTGGAATCCTATGAGGACACGTCGGTTTTCGACACTCGCCGACGGATGACGGCGGGTGCCTACACGGTCGTCAACCGTTATCCGGACGCGGCCAACCCCGAAAAACCCACGTTCGTCAAGGTGAATTGCATGCACTGCTTGAAACCGGCGTGTGCATCGGCGTGCATCGTGGGCGCGTTGCACCGCCAGGAAAACGGCATGGTCACGTACGATGCGGGCAAATGCCTGGGCTGCCGGTACTGCATGATCGCCTGCCCGTTTCAGGTGCCCGCCTACGAATACGACAACGCACTGACGCCGGTCGTGTCCAAGTGTTCGTTCTGTTTCGATCGTGTGACGTCGGAAAACAAGCCGCCGGCCTGCGCGGAGATGTGCCCCCCGAATGCGTTGATGTTTGGCGAACGCAATAAACTGCTGCAGTTGGCCCACGAAAAAATTGCCACGAATCCGGATCGGTATGTGCCGCACGTCTACGGCGAAACGGAAGTAGGCGGAACCGCGTGGCTGTATTTGGCGGGCCGTCCGTTCGCGGACCTCGATTTGCGGGCGTTTTCCGGCAAACCCGTGCCGGAACTGACCGAGACGATCCAGCATAACGTGTTCAAGTTCGGTCTGCCGCCGGTGCTGCTGTATGGATTGTTGTGCACGGCGATGAAAACCTTTGGCGACGGGAAGTAGGAAGGACCTCCGGAATGAGCCGGCACGTATCCGAATCGCACGAATCGTGCGCGCCCGTGAAACATCCGTTTTTCACGCCGGGCGTCTTTGTTCTGCTTGGCTTGATGGGCGTGGGATTTGTCGCGGCCTTGTACCGGCTGGCGTTCGGCCTCCGCGCCGCCACCAGCCTGTCGGACCCGTATCCGTGGGGCATCTGGATCGCGATAGACGTGGCGTCGGGCGTGGCGCTGGCCGCGGGCGGCTTTACGACGGCGGCGCTTGCGCATGTGTTTCATCGCCGCGAATACGAGGCGTTGGTGCGCCCGGCGCTGTTGACGGCCATGCTCGGCTACACGTTTGTGGTGCTCGGCCTGATTCTCGATTTGGGCCGTTACTACAACATTTGGCATCCGATGTTGCCGTGGATGTGGCAGGGCAATTCGGTGCTGTTCGAGGTGGCCATGTGCGTCATGGCCTATCTCAACGTGCTCTATCTGGAATTCGCGCCCATCGTCTGTGAACGGTTCATGGGCCGCGTGAACCTGCCGGGCCCGCTTGCCGCGCTGAACGGGGTGGCCGAGACGGTCCTGCGCGTGGCGGATGCCATTCTCGGACGGACCATGTTCCTGCTGATCGCGGCGGGTATCATGCTTTCGTGCATGCATCAGTCCTCGCTGGGAGCACTGCTGCTGATCGCGCCCTACAAGATGAATCCCGTCTGGTACACGCCGATCCTGCCGCTGCTGTTTCTGCTGTCGGCCATTTCGGTCGGTTTTCCCATGGTGGCGGTTGAATCGCTGTGGTCGTCGTGGGCGTTCAAGCGCCGGCCCGAAACCAAATTGCTGGGTCTGCTGGTTCGCTATACCGTGGTACTGCTGGGTGTTTACTGGATTGCCAAGGTATGCGATTTGGTCATTCGTGAAGCCTATGGCGCGATTTTCGCTGACCCAGGGACGACCATTGCGTTTGGGATCGAATTTTTAATTGGCGGATTGATCCCGTTGGCGATGCTGGTGTCGGCGCGGGTTCGGCGGACGCCCCGCCTGCTGTTCGTGGCGTGCGCATCGGCGGTGATCGGTGTGGTGATCAACCGCGTGAACGTTTTTCTCGTGGCTTACTCGCCGCTGTACGCCGACAAGCCCTATTTCCCGTCGCTTGTCGAGATTGCGGTAACCGTGGGGCTTATGGCGGGGCTGGTTTTCGTGTACCGGACCATCGTCCTGATCTTTCCGGTGCTGCCCGCCCATAAGCCGACCAACAGTCCATCCCGCGTGGCGGAAGAGTTGATTGCCCAGTCCGGTGAAAGGGGGCGTTGTGTATTGTCCTAGGAGCCGCCATTGTGCCGGACTGCTTCCCTGCCGGGGCGGCACAGGGTGGCCTTGCCTGTGCGCCCAAAGCCCGCCGAGGCTTCCCGCGACATGGAATATCGGCTTGGCGGCGATTGTGATTGGCGGCTTGGCGCTGTTATGGATGGCGGCGGCGTTTTCCCAGGAACCCTCGATGGGCGCGGATGGTTCCGGCACGCTTCCGCCCTGCATCAGTTGCCACGTCGAGGCGCATCCCGGCGAGGGGGGCAGCGTCAAACTACGGTCGTGCAGCCGGCATACGCACACCGACAAACTGCCGCCGATATCCGTCCAGAATGCCCCGGATGTTTTCATCCTCGATCAGTTGTCCGAAATTTACGTGCCGGTGGTGTTTCCGCACAGGCTTCACGCGGAAATGGAGACCATGTCCAACGGATGTTCGGGTTGCCACCATCACAGCCAGCCGGAGCGCATCCAGCCTTGCCGCGAATGCCATCCCATCGAACCGGACCAAACCAATCTGCGCAAACCCGGCCTCAAGGGCGCATACCACCGGCAATGTTTTGGATGCCATCGGGAATGGGACCGCTATACCCAGTGCGGCATTTGCCATGCCAAGCGTTCGGCCGACGGCAAGCCCGAACCGAAAATAGACGCGACCGACATTACGGGACGGCTGCACCCGAACGTGAAGGCCCCCGACAAGAAAATTTACGACACGGGCGACTACGAGGAAGGGTCGAAGGTCTTTTTCCAACACAAAGAGCACTCCGAAGTGTTCGGCGTGCGGTGTTCCGAATGCCACAAGAACGAGAATTGCAGCCGGTGCCACGAGGAGGCGCAACCGGCCCACAAGCGCGAGCGGCAGGATCCCCACGAGGAATGCGCGAAGTGCCATGCCGCCGAGGAGGCCTGCGGAAAATGCCACTTGCAACAGGAACCGCCTCCCTTCGATCACACTACCCGCGCAGGCTTCGAACTCAAGCCGTACCACGGCGCCGTGGCCTGCCAGAAATGCCATGCCTACAACGACGGCAAAATGGCCACGCAGGCCAGCCGCGAATGCGCCGCCTGCCACAAACCGGACTGGCATCCGGAAGGATTCGATCACGGCAAAACGGGGCTGCAACTGGACGACACGCACAAGGAAGCGGAGTGCAAGGACTGCCATGTGGAAGGCATGGGCCATCCGGCCCGATGCAATGCCTGCCACGAGGACGACTGGAAATATCCGGCCAAGACGCCGGGGAAGAAATTGTGATATAATCGTTTCCCCTTTCGCGGCATGGCGGGTTTGAACGCGGAATTGAATAAAAAACCGCGAGAATGTATCTAACGTGTAGGGAAAAAGAAGCGTTATGGTGAAAATGACATTGGGTTTTGTGGCTGCTAACACAAAAAAGGAGCAGGATGCATGAAAAAGACGCTGGTAGTGACGATTATGGTATGTGCGGCTCTAGCCTTTGCGGGCGCGGCTCACGCGCAGGACGCCACGTATGTCGGCAACAAGCAGTGCAAGATTTGCCACAACAAGGCGGATGAGGGCGAAGCATGGAATAAGTGGAAGGCATCGAAGCACGCCAAGGCGTTTGAAACGCTGGCGGCGCCCGAAGCCAAGGCGGCCGCGGACAAGATGAAGGTTGACAAGCCGGCCGGTGAAGCGCCCGAATGCTTGAAATGCCACGTGACGGCCTTTGATGAAAAGGCGGGTGCGGCGCCTGCCACGATCGCCAAGGAAGACGGCGTCCAGTGCGAGAGCTGCCATGGCCCGGCGTCACTCCATGTAGCGGATGCTAAGAAATTCAAGAGCGGCGACAAAACCATCGTTATGTCGGCGCACATCAAGCGCGGCGCCGACGAAGCGCTCTGCAAGACCTGTCACAACGAAGGCAGTCCGACGTGGAAGGGATTCGATTTCAAAGCGGCTTCCGCCACGATTGCCCACCTGAATCCCGCCAAAAAGAAATAAAACTTTGCGAATATCGAACGCCAAGGGATCGCGGAAGTTCAGCCGCGATCCCTTGGCTATCCTTTTCGGCGGCGGGTTGCAGAATGCCGCGGGCATGGTCTACCATGACGCCCTTCTTGCCGGGGTTTCCGGGAATATCGTTAAACAGCGGCAAGTTTCCCGGTATATAATGCGTGTAATGTAAAGGAGTGGAGTTTGTCTGTTCTCAGGTTTTTTTCCGCGGCGCTGATCGTTGCGGGGTTGGTTTCCTGCGGCGGCTCGCAGGCGCCCAAAACGGTTGTGCAAACACGCGAGGCGCCCGCCTCGCCGCGTCCAAGCCTGGCCGAAATGCCCGTAAAGGAACGGCTTTTCGGTCCTCAAACCCGGCAGCCGGGCATGGATCATGGCGAATCCAGGCCGGAACCGCAATTTGAATGGGCGGCGCCGGACGCGTGGAAGCCGAAGGCGGGATCGTCCATGCGTCTTGCCAATTTTTCGATTGGCGACGGCAACGAGGCCGAATGTTACGCGACATTGCTGCACGGCACGGGCGGCGGCGTCGAGGCGAACGTAAACCGCTGGCGCAGCCAAATGGGCCAACCGCCATTGACCGCCGAAGAAATCGCGGCCCTGCCCAAGGTGAACGTGCTGGGCAAAGCTTCGCCTTTCGTGGAAATAAGCGGGGCCTATACCGACATGGCCGGCGTCGAGCATGGCAACGCCCTGATGTATGCGTTGATTGTGGAATTGGACGGTGAGACGCTTTTCGTGAAAATGACGGGGCCGGAAAACCTGTTGCGCGCCGAAAAAGACCATTTCACGGCTTTCTGCCAGTCCCTGAAAAAGAAGGATTCCAGTCCATGAGGCAGGCGCTAAAGAAGACAATGGACGTGCTGGCGTCGTTTCCGCTGTCCTGCGTGTTGTTCCTGCTTCTGCTGCTGTTGACCTATCTCGGCACGCTGTACCAGGTCGAACATGGGCTTTACCAGGCCCAGCGGCGATATTTCGAGTCGCTGATCCTTGTTCACTGGGCGTTCGGACGTTTTCCGATTCCCTTGCCGGGAACCTATCTGCTCCTGATTGTCTTGGCGGTCAATTTGACCCTCGGCGGGATTGTCCGGGTGCGGATGGGCTGGTCCAAATTTGGCATTCTCATAACCCACGCCGGCATCTTGGTCATGCTGGCGGGTTCATTCGTTACCTACCGGTATTCGACGGCCGGCCACATGACCTTGTATGAAGGGGAATCGTCGAGCGAGTTCCAGTCCTCGAACGAATGGGAAATCGCGGTGGGTGAAGCGACGGGTGGACCCACGCGGGAATATCTGATCCCCGCGCGGGATTTCATGCACCTGTCGGGTACGCGGACACGGACGTTCCGTTTTCCGGATTTGCCCTTTGAATTGATCCTGCGCGGTTTTGCGCCCAATGCCCGTCCGACGCCTGAAAAAAAGCCAGGTGAAGGCGTGGACGGTTTCATGCTGATGTCGCAGGAGCGGAGCCGCGAGGAAGAGGCCAACCTACCGGGAATCGTGGCCGTGTTGCGCGAAAGCCAAGGCGGCGCCGAGCGGTCGGCCCTGCTTTGGGCCGGGGCCTTTCAGCCGTGGGTGACGCCGGCGGGCGGAAAGGCATGGGCCGTGGAACTGCGTCCACGGCGATGGACGCTGCCCTTTACGATAACGCTCGACAAGTTCACCCGCGAGTTGCATCCGCAGACCAACATGCCGAGCAAATTCATCAGTGACGTCACCAAAACCGAACAGGGCGTGGCGCAACAGGCGCGGATTACGATGAACGAGCCGCTGCGTAATTTGGGCTATACGTTGTACCAGTCGTCGTGGGGACCGTCGAATGCGCGGCCCGGCGACCGCCTGTATTCCGTTTTCGCCGTCGTGCGCAATCCGGCCGAGCAGTTCCCCTTGTATTCCTGCCTGATTATCACGATCGGAATGGCCATACACTTCATGCAAAAACTCACGGCCTATTTGAGAGCCGAACGCAGGAGATCGCGGTAAATGAAACGTCTGGACGCGATGGTGCGGCGTGTTTCAGCCGGGTTGGCCGTGTGGGCGATCCTGTCGGCGAGTTCCTTTGCGATGGCGGACGGGGAGGCGCCGTCCCCCGCCGCATCGTCGGCCCATTGGAGTCCGGAAACCGTTCGCCAGTTTGCGACGCTCGCGATACAGGACGGTGGCCGGGTCAAGCCGCTGGACACCTATGCGGGGTTCACGCTACTCAAGTTCAACGGGCGGCGTTCCTGCGCGAACCTTGCCGGCCAGCGGTTGACGCCGATACAGTGGCTTGTGGATTGCCTGTTTTATCCGGAGCAGGCCCGGCAATACAAGACGTTTCTGGTGGACAACGCCGATGTGCTCGCGGCCATCGGGATTCCCTACGAAAAACGGCGCGCGCGGTATTCCTACAACGATCTGCTTCCCGCCCGCGAGCGGTTGTTCGATCTCGCTCATTCGCACATGGCCAAGGAAACCAAGCGGCGGACGCTGCTCGAAAACCAAATCGTGAATCTCGCCCAAAACATGCTCGAATTCGACCGATTGACCCGTTTTCTCGATTTTGCGCGGGGCACGTATCCGGTCAGCGAAAATCCCGCCGTGGCGGATCTGTTTCCCGGCCAGGATGAATGCCGGTTGAGCGCCCTGTTGGCCAAAGGACCGGACTTGGCGCGGAAATTCGCCTCGTTTCATGGAAAGGAAGATGCCTCCCCGGATCAAAAGACCGCCGCCCAAGCCTTGTCGAAGTTGTATCGCGACGTGGACAAGGCCTCCACAAACGCCTCCATACTGGCCTTGTATCCTCCACCCACCCCGGAAGAACGCGAGTGGCGCACCTTGGCGAATCTGATCGGTTGCGCACTGGAAGGCAAATCGTCGTGCGCCGACGCGGTTCCCGCGATCGCGGCGTGGGAAGAACTGGTCCAGGCACGTGAAGATCGCGCCCGGTTTGCCTCGCTGGCTGCGGCGTTGCACGATCACTTGGCCGGGCTGGCCTCCGCGCGCGGAGAGTACGGCAAGATCGCCCTCGAAGTCTCCTATTACCGGTACAGTTTCTTTTATTACAGCCTGATGTTGTTTATGCTGGGTTTTATTTTCATTGCGGTTTCATGGATGGCGCCGGGCCGGCGCCCGGTAATCTGGGGCGCGACGGTCTCGCTTGCGGCGGCCACGATCCTACTGACGGCGGGCATTACGATCCGCTGCATTATTCGCGAACGGCCGCCGGTGACCACGTTATACGAGACAATTCTTTTCGTAACGATCGTGGCCGTGGCCGTTTCGTTGTTCATGGAGTGGGTCAACCGGCAACGGGTGGCGTTGGCGCTGGCCTCGGTGCTCGGCATGGTAGGCCTGTTTCTGGCCGGCAAATACGAGGCCGTGGAAGGCGCCGACACGATGCCGAGCATGGTGGCCGTGCTCGACACGAATTTCTGGCTCGCCACGCACGTGACGACGATTACCATTGGCTACGGCGCCGGCTTGCTGGCGGGGGCGCTGTCCCATGTGTATCTGCTGGGGCGCTTGGTGGGCTGGCGCCGGGACGACGCGGCGTTCTATCGCAGCCTGACGCGGATGGTGTACGGCGTTTTCTGCTTTTCGTTGTTTTTTTCGATTGTGGGCACGGTGCTGGGCGGCATCTGGGCCAACGAAAGTTGGGGCCGTTTCTGGGGATGGGATCCGAAGGAAAACGGTGCGCTAATGATTGTCCTTTGGCAATTGGCCGTGCTGCATGCGCGGCTGGGTGGCCAAATCCGCGACTATGGCGTTCATCTGGGCGCGGTGTTCGGCGGGGTGGTGGTCGCCTTTTCCTGGTTCGGTGTCAACCTGCTGGGCGTTGGGCTTCACAGTTATGGCTTTACCAGCGGCATTCACGCCACGCTGACGGCCTTCTACCTGATTGAGGCCGTGGTGCTGGCGGCCGGTTGCGCGGCATGGTGGCGCGACCGCAGACACGATCCGGACACGATCCGGCGCCCGTCCTCGACCAAGGCGGAACGACGCGCCAAGCCGTCCGCGCAGGCACGATAACGGCCGCGATCAGCCAGGACAAAACGAAGTAAAAAAGCAGTCGAACATACACAACCATCGGCGCAGGAAGTATCGCGTCTTTACCACGGAGACAAGCGAAAATGCCGGAACCAAGGAAAATATGGCTTGCGGTCCTGATGTCGTTGTACGGCCGGAACTGGATTACGCTGCTGGGTGGGGCGATGGCGTGGGCCAGCGCCATGTTGATCCTCGGCTTGCTGGGTCTGCTGGTGGTTGACTCGTCCCATGCGCCCTATATCGGAATCCTTACTTTCATGGTGCTGCCGGGCGCATTTATTGGGGGGTTGTTGTTGATACCCGTCGGGGTCTTGTGGGATCGGTTCCGGGCCAAGAAGCAAATGGAAGTGGATGCCGGCCAAGGCCCCTTTCCCGTGCTGAACCTAAACGACGTCCATACCCGGCGCGTAGCGATAGCCGTCATTGTTCTGACCGGTTTCAACCTGCTCATCCTCGCGACGGTTACGTATCACGGCGTTGTATTCATGGATTCGCCGACATTCTGCGGCGCGGTCTGCCACACGGTAATGGAGCCGGAGTATGTGTCGTACAAAGATTCGCCCCATTCGCGCGTGCATTGCGTGGATTGCCACATCGGGCCCGGCGCGCCATGGTTCGTGAAATCGAAGCTGTCCGGATTGGGACAGGTCATCGCCGTGACTCTCGACAGTTACGAACGTCCCATCCCGACGCCGGTAACTAACCTGCGGCCGTCGCGCGACACCTGTGAACAGTGCCATTGGCCCGAGCGGTTTGCCGGCGACCGGATCAAGGTTTTGACCCAATTCGGCGAAGACGAGGCGAACACGCCCACCAAGACCGTCCTGTTGATGCACATCGGCGGCGGACACGGCGGGGGCAAGGGCATTCACAGCTGGCACATCAATCCCGAAAAACGGACGATCTACACCCCGGCCGACCCCCAGCGCAAGGAAATCGCGCGCGTGCGCGTTGAAAACGCCAAGGGGGAAGTCATCGAGGAGTTTCATGCGCCCGAAGGCAAATACGACGCCGCCACGCTTGCCAAGACCGAAGAACGCGTCATGGATTGCATGGACTGCCACAGCCGGCCCACCCATATCTTCCGGATGCCGGCGCGCGCCATGGACGAGGCCTTGGAGGCCGGAAGGATCGATCCCGCGCTGCCCTTCATCAAGAAAGCCGGACTGGAGGCGCTGAGCGGCGCGAAAGGCGCAACCGGCGACGAGGAACAAATCGCCCGGAAAATCCGAGAATTCTACGAAAAAGAAAAGCCGGAGATCCTCAAGGAACAAAACCAGAAGGTCGAGGCTGCCATTGCGGAACTACAGTCCATCTACCGCCGCAACGTGTTCCCGGACATGAAAGTGACGTGGGGAACGTATACCAGCAATCTGGGCCACGAGGAGTCGCCCGGTTGTTTCCGCTGCCACAACGACGAAATGACCACGAAAGACGGGAAGGCGATAGGGCAGGACTGCACCATTTGCCACAACGTGCTGGCGTGGGACGAAACCGATCCAGAAATTCTCAAAAGTCTTGAATTGCAATAGGTTTGGCCCATCTACGATAATTCCTCTGGGAGTCGTGGATAAATTTCCGTCTTTTTTACGGATGTAATCGGGCGCAAGGCCGGTTATTTTATAGTGTGCCGCATCATACAGGGTTGTGGCCTGTACCGTGCGGTTGGCATGCAGTTGAGCAGTGGATTAGGAAAAGTAACAAACAGGAAAGGGAAGGCGCCATGAACTCCAAATGTTGGGGAGTAACGGCAAGTGTGGTACTCGTGGTAATGGCGGCATTGGTCACCGGTTGCCCGCAGAATTTCGTGCTCGAAACCGTCACGGTGACAGCCACTGTCCAGGGACAGGGCATTGTGGTTCCCACCGGCGGATTCGTCAAGGGAATCACCATCTTCGCGGTGGCCATTCCCGATGCGGGATGGACCTTCGATCATTGGGAAGGCGACTTGACCGGTTCGGCGAATCCGGCGGCGTTGTTGCTCAACGGCGACAAGGCCATCACGGCGGTTTTCATCGAACAAGCCGGTGAAGGCGAACCGTTGCCTGTTTCGGCGGATCCCGGCCTGAGTGTCGAAATCCAGAGCGTGACCATTCCGGCGGATCTCAGGGCCGAGGTCAAGTTCGTGGCGAAAGACAATAAGAACGTGGCCCTGCGCAAGAGCGATCTCGCCAGCGTCCGGTTCATGATCAATTACCTCGAGACGCCGGCCGCCGGCAGCACGGCGCGCTACATCAGCTACATTACCCGAAACGACACCACGCTGGGAACGAATCCGCCCGAGGGCGCTTCCAAAATCCAGGCCACGACCGACGGCGCGGGCAATAACGGCGTCACGGACAACGGCGACGGCACGCTGACCTACAAGTTCCAGACGGCGCTGCCGGCGTCCAAATACGCCCAGAACCTCACGCATTGCGTGGGCGGCCAAATTTCGCGGTCCTTCGGCGGCCTGACGTACTATGCGAATCCCGTCTTCAATTTCCGGCCGGACGGCCAGCCCGTCACGGCCACGCGCGACATCGTGAAGACCGAAGTGTGCAACGCCTGCCACACGCGTCTGGCGTTCCACGGCGGCGGGCGCCGCGAGATCGAATACTGCATTCTCTGCCACACCACGCAGAGCACCGACGCCGGATCGGGCAACACGCTCGACATGGCCACGATGATCCACAAGATCCACCGCGGCGAAAACCTGCCCAGCGTCGAAGGCGGCACGCCGTATCAGATTATCGGCCACGGCAACAGTGTCAACGACTACTCGGAAGTCGTCTTCCCGCAGGATATCCGCAATTGCGCGGTATGCCACAAGGACGCCTCGCAGGCCGACGTTTACCTGACCAAGCCCACGCTGGAAGGCTGCACCGGCTGCCATGACCGGACATGGTTTGGCAATCCGGCCGAAACACCCGCTGGTTACGAGAACCATCCGTTCCCGCAGGCGAACAATGCCGCGTGCGCGGGCTGCCACCCGGCGACAGGCAACAGCGATCTCGTGCCGTCCATGAATCGTGTCCATCGGACGCCCGAGCAGAAGAGCCCGGACGCCGTCGGCCTCAAGCTGGCCTTCGAGGGCGCCCCGGTGCTCAACGGCGACGGCACTGTGACGATTTCGTTTACCGTCCAGAAGGGCGATGGATCGCCGGTGACCGACCTTTCGACGCTGAGCAGCCTGTCGGGCACGCTGGCGAGTCCCACGGGCGACTATCAATCCTATGTGACCGAGACGATCCTCAACGCGGCGGGCTTGGATGCCACCAACGCGGCGACCGGCCAATACAAGTACACCTTCACCAAGAAGCCGGATCAGGGTCTGAATGCGACCTATGCCATCGGCCTCGAAGGACGCTGGTCGTATACATATGAAGGAACCACCTACCGCCAGGGTCCCGAGGCGAACCCGGTCATCTACTTCACGGTGGATCCGGGCGTGGCGCCGGTGATGCGCCGCGAGGTCGTGGACGAGGCGCAGTGTCTGGCCTGCCATAACAAGTTTGCCCTTCACGGCGGGCAGCGCGTCAGTGTCGAGTACTGCGTGCTTTGCCACAACCCGAACAAGACGGACGAGGCACGGCGTCCCGCGGAACAGATGCCTCCGGAATCCGTGAATTTCAAGGACATGATTCACAAGATTCATACGGGCGAGGAACTGTCGCAAGACCCGTACACCGTTTACGGTTTCGGCAATACGCCGCATAATTACAACCACGTTCGCTTCCCGAGCGATCGGCGGAATTGCGAGATTTGCCATCTGCCCGGCAAATACGGCTTGCCGTTGCCGGCGGGCGTGGCCCCCACGGTCATCACCCAGGGCGGCACTCTCGTCGAGACGATCTCACCGGCGACTGCGGCATGCACGTCGTGTCATGACAGCCCTGCGGCCATCGCCCATTCGATGGTAATGTCGCCTGGCGGCGTGGACACCTGTGTGTTCTGTCATGGCGTGGGCGCGGAGGCCGATATTACGGTCACGCACCAAATGGCGCCGTAATAGTTGAACATTTTTTGGTCATCGGGCGCCTTCGAGCGCCCGATGACCTTTTGTGGCCGGGGATCGCGCCGTCAAAGCGCGGATGGGCGCGCCCCCCGGTCCACACTAAGCTGAAAGGGCGGTTTTCACGGGGTTTGCGTGCAAGCGCCGGCCAAGATAAAATCCCGGACGGGATAAACGGAGTTCATGTGAGGCGAACATGCCGTTGGCCAGCACGATGAAAAGCCAGGCGCAGAAGGGATTCGCGTCCACGGCCGCGCCGGTGGCGCCGGGCCGGGCCCCGGGTTGGAGTTCACGCAAGGACGGGACCCCCTCGGCTCGGACGCTGCTCGTACATGATCAGATGTTGGGCGAACGGCTGTATCTGTACAGTCTGGCGCGATTTCTGGTGGTGGCGGGGGTCGTGGCAGGCGGCTTGTTCGCCGTGCATGTCGTGGGCGTGGAAGATTTGGATATCGCCCGGCTGATGGGCGTAGCCTTTGCCCTGTTCGTTTACAACACCGCCGTCTTTGTGATGGTGCGCCCGTACCGGGATCATGAACGGCTGGCCGCGGGGCAATACGTCCTGACCAGCATCGTCCACGGCACCATCTTGCTGGACTTCTTTTTCTTGACGATCGCGTTGTGGCTCGTGGGCGGCGCGCGCTCGCCTTTCCTTGCGTTCTATCTGTTTCATGTCATCATTGCGAGCGTGCTGTTGTCGCGCATGGCGGCCTTTGCCCATACGGCGGTTGGTTATCTGTTTCTGGCGTGTCTGGTCGTCGGCGAATGGGCGGGCTTGATACCCCTCTATTCCCCGGAGGGCGCGGTAAGCGGCGCGGGCCAGCCGCTCGACGGGCGCTATGTCCTGACCGTCTTGTGCGTGTACGGCTTGCTGTTTGCGCTGTCCGCGATATCGCTGACGAGTCTCGTCCAGATGTTGCGGGTCGGCGAGGCCAAATTGATCGCCGCCAAGCAAGAGTCGGACCGATTGTCGGCCATGCGGCGCGATTTTCTGCAAATGGTCCTGCACGACGTGAAATCGCCCGCGGTGGCCATTTCACAGCACCTGTACAATCTCGAAGCGAAACTGTCCGGACGGCTTCCCGAACAGGAAGCCCATAGCCTCGAACGATGCCAGATCCGGATGAAGGGCATGCTGGATTTCCTGCGCGATTTGCAGATGCTGGCGCTTTTGGAATCCGACTCGATTCACAAGCAGGCGCAGCCGGTGGATTTGGTTGCCTTGTTGCAGTCCGTGGCCGCCGAAAACCAGGATTTGGCGCAACTGCGCGAGCAGACGCTGACGTTGGAGCCGCTGCCGCCGTTGCCCATGGTAAACGGCATTGACCGGCTATTGCGCGAGGCGGTGTTCAACCTTATCAGCAACGCCGCAAAATACACGCCGCGCGGCGGGCGTATCGTCATTCGGGCCGGGGTGGATTCCGGCCGGGTGCGGATCGAGGTCGAGGACAACGGCGTCGGTATTTCGCAAGACGAGCAGGCGCATCTCTTCGAGGAATTCAGTTCGATTCGCCACAAGAAGGAGAGCGAGACGGATTTGGTGGCCAGCAGCGGGTTGGGCCTCTCCTTGGTGCGGCGGATCGCCGAAGTTCACGGGGGGACGGTCGGCGTTCAAAGCGAACGGAATCAGGGCAGCGTTTTTTGGATTGAATTGCCGATTGTTACATGCTAGTATTTGCGTGAAGTACGAAGTGGAGCGGGAGGTTTATCCTGTCCGGGCAGGGAGTGGAGCCATGACAGTGTGGCGGCGTATACCATTAACAGCCATTTCGGGCGCGTTGCTCCTTTTCGCGGCCGTCGGCACGATCGGACCGTCCGGGTGTGAATTGACGGGCGGCAACTATCTGGGCACCGAGGTGTGCCTGTCGTGCCACGACGGGCGCGTCGCGGGTGACAAGACCGGTTTTCGCATGAGCACGCATTACATGATTGGCTGCGAGTCGTGCCATGGGCCGGGTCTGCAACATGTGCGCAACGGCCGCCCGGGGAATCGTTACATCGAAACGCCGCCCAATACGTTCGACGGCATCAATGCCGCCTGCCTGCGTTGCCATTGGCAGGAAGCCACGGACTATGCCCAGGGCGCCCATGCGGAATCCCGGACCGTGACCTGCCTCCACTGCCACGATATCCACGCCTTCGGCGAGACGCGGCTTTCCTTCAAGAACAACCGTCTTTGCCTGGAATGCCACCGGACGGGCGGATTCGATTCCGTCGAGGCGATCGAAACCCATACCTGGCATTCGGTGGATCCGACCGGCAGCGGCACGAGCCGGTGCACCACCTGCCACATGCCCCCGATGCGCCGCAAGAGCCAATCCACCGGAACACACCGGCACACGCTGTTCCCGGTGCAGCCCATCACGTCGAACGAGGCGGCCGACGCCGGCGCACAGCCCGTGCCGCCCAATTCCTGCTCGGGCATCATCGGATGCCACGACGGCCCCAATATTTATATTCCGCATTTCAGCGTGGACGATCCGTGGGACAATTTATTCCTCCAGGCAATTTACGAATATCGCTACCCGCAAGCGGGCGGCTTGTAATCAATTGGGCATGTGGAAAGATGGCTGGTTTTTGGCAGTGGGAGCGCGACGCGTGAGATCGCAAGGACGATACGATTTCCGGTTGAAAGCAGGATGCGCGGCGGTGTTTTGCCTGTGCGCGTTGACGGCCGTTGCGCACGCCGGCGATGCCGCGCCGTCCGGGGCGGACGAAACCGCCGCGAACGCGCCGGCTCCGGATGAAAAGGAAAAGGCCGCGCCGCCGCCCGAGGACAAGGACTGGCTGCGGGGCCGCCTGACGCTGGGCGTGGATTCCGCATGGTCGGATCGCGGCGCGGATCTGCGCTTCGATCAATGGCTTGAATTCCAAGTGGATCCGCCCTCGTGCCCCAAACTGCACCTCCGTGGATCGCTGTGGCTTCTGGAAGACGCGATCGAGGAATCGGATCGTTCCAGCGCCGTGCGCGACATCAACGACGCCACCCGCGAGGATGTCCACTTTCGCCCGTTGTATCTCTATTTTCAGGCCGACGATCTGGTTGGCCGATCCACGCTTCGGCTGGGACGACAGCGCATCCTGGAAGGAGCCGCCCACAACCGCATTGACGGCGTGTATTTCAAGCAGCGTTTCGCGATATGGGACTACTATGTGTTCGGCGGCGGGCGCGCGACAATTTTCGGCGATGCATTCGAATCGTGGATCGGCGGAGGCGGATTGTCGGTGCGGCCGCTGCGCGGCACGAAACTCGCCGCCGATTTCTACTACGGCGAGGACGACCGCCGAAGCCTGCCGCAATGGACCGGCGGGCGTTTCGCGGGAGACGACCATCTGCTGGCGCTGAGCCTTTGGCAGACGATTACGCCCAACGTGACCTTCTTTGGCCGCTACGCATGGTACGACGGGAAGAGCGACGATATCCGCCTCAACCTCACGGGCTACATTCCCTGCCTCGACGTGGCGTTCGACGCGGCGTTCCGCAGCCGCCTGAGTTTTTTGGGCGATCGCGTCAGCGACCTGACGGGTTTCTACCGCGTGCTGGGCGGCCAGCCCAGGAACGACACCTATTTTCTAGCCCTGCACAAGCCCATCGGCCAGAAGATCGTCTTCTCGGTGGAAGGCGAAATCCTGAACGTCCGCGACGAAATGGGCCTCGCGCAAAGCCCGCGCGATTATGCGCGGTTCGGCGCGATCCTGGCGGCGGACGATCTTTGCCGCGGATTCGGCGGCAGCGTGAACGTGGAGCGGTGGGATGTGGACGGCGGCGAAAGCCTGTGGACAGTTGGCGGCGAGGTGACCAAGCGCTGGAAATGCGTGCAGGTGGCCTTGGGCAGCGACTACCAGCGCTACGAGGACCGCGTGATCGTATACAGCGGGCCGAACGCGCTGAATCCATACCGGTATTCGCTCACGTACGACATGCTGCCGTTTTATGGACAGGCGGTGCTGGGCGGCAACACGCTGGCCGTCGAATTGCACGAGGATATTCGGTCCGTCTACCTGCGCGGCAAATGGCGGATTTGCAAGGATCAGGATCTGTCCGCGCGGCTGACTTACGAGGAAGACGATTCGCCCGAATCGCCCTATTGGCGGGCGATCATGGAGTATGCGCTCCGGTTCTGAGGGCGCGGGAAGAGGCACGCATGGTTCGAACAATTCGAAAACCGTGGGCATTGGCGCTGGCGCTGAGCGTGCTGGCGGGGGCGTGTTTGACCTTGTCCGGTCCGCCGGCCGCGAAAAGCGACCGCGGCCTCAAGTTCCCCCACAAGAAACACGCCGACGAAGGCATGGCGTGCGCCGACTGCCACGAAATGCAGGAAGGATCGCCCGTCATTCCGCAGCACGATTTCTGTTCGACCTGCCACGATTTCGATCTGGAAAAGCCCACGCCGGAAGCTTGCGGTTTCTGTCATACGAATCCGGAGAACAAGGTGGCTCCGTTGCCCAAACGCTTGGGCGGCGATCTCAAATTCAACCACGTCCGGCACGTCGAGGCCAAGGTCGAGTGCGCATCCTGCCACGCCGATCCGGACAAGACGCCGTATCCTTCCGGAAACTTGATGACGTTCTGCATGGATTGCCACGCGAAAAAGAGCGCCGAACTGAACGACTGCAAGGTATGCCACGAGCAGTTGGACAAGAGCGTCCGCCCGACGATGCACGGCAAGGAGCGCATCGCACACGACGCGCCGCTCATCTGGAAGCGCACACACGGCGCGGAATATCGCAAGGACAGCGCATTTTGCGAGATGTGCCACGACAAGGAAGAATCGTGCGAAGCGTGCCACCGGAAAAATCCGCCGGACGATCACACGGTTTCTTGGCGGCGCAAGAGCCACGGCATGAGGGCCCAATGGGATCGCGACAAGTGCGCCGTCTGCCACGAGGAGGAGTTCTGCGTGAAATGCCACCGTTCGACCACGCCGTCAAGCCATCGGGGCGGCTGGGGCGAACCCCTGAACCGGCATTGCGCGACATGCCATTTCCCGCCGCAGGAAAGCGGTTGTCTGGTGTGCCATGAATCCGTGTCGCACGATACGGCGCCCCGGTCGCCGCACGCGACCGGCCGCTATCCCTCGAACTGCCGGATGTGCCATCCGGTCGTTCCAGGCCGCGCCCCGCACACGATCAATACGACCATGACCTGCGACGCCTGTCATTGATCGAAACCCATTGAATGTGTGCTAATTCCGTGTTTTTCCACGAAAGGCCGGGGCAAAGGGGGTTGTTTTCACCGATGCGCCGGTGGGCGCGGGTTCGATAGCATATACACGGATGGTTGTTTTGTTTTTGTTGGCGTTGTGTTCGTGAAATTGGAATCGGCCGTCGAATGCGGCTTTTTCCCATGGACGAAGTGGACAAAGTGGATGAAGTGAACGTTGCCTGAAGGCGTGATGGCTCTTTGGGCCCTCTCGTCCATGGGATAGGCCGGTTTTTTTGGGTCCCACCGCCAAATCCGGGTAGAATTTGACAGCATGCACATATTCGTTCCGATAAGGCAATCGCGCCGGATTTTTCAGGGGCTGGCCGTGGCGGCGTGTCTCTGCGTGTCGTTTCAAGCGGCGGCGATCGAGGACGAAGAATGCTATTTCTGCCACGGCGAGCAGGACTTTGCCGGAACGAACGCCGACGGCAGCCCTCGCCCGCTTCATGTCGAACAGGAGGTGTTTTCCAAATCGGCGCATGGGGCGGGCGGATGCACGCTGTGCCACGACGACATCAAGGAAGTGCCGCATCCGGAAAAACTCAAGCCCGTTGATTGCGCCGGCTGCCACGACGCCGAGGCGAAAATATACGCCGAAAGCCTGCACGGCCATGCGCTGGCGCAGGGCGATCCCCTTGCGCCGGCCTGTACGGATTGCCACGGAAAGCACGACATTCTCGGCGCCGGGAATCCCGTATCGCGCATCAATCCGATTCATATTCCGGACACGTGCGGTTCATGTCATGCTGAAGACGCCCCGGTCGCCAAGAGCCGCCAGATCGATCAGCACGACATCCTTCAGCATTACGGGGAAAGCATACACGGCAAGGGCCTTCGGGAAAAGGGGCTGACCGTGACGGCCGTCTGCACCAGCTGCCATACCGCGCACCATGTCCTGCCGCACACGGATCCGCAGTCGAGCATCGCCCGGGAGAACGTCGTGAGCACCTGCCGTCAATGCCATGCGCTGATCGAGCAGGTCCACCGCAAGGTGATCAACGGCGAACTGTGGGAAAAGGAACCCGACAAGGTGCCGGTCTGCGTGGACTGCCACCAGCCGCACGAGGCGCGCAGGATCTACTACGACGAGGGCGTGAGCGACAAGGACTGCATGGCCTGCCATGCGCAAGCCGTGCAGGGATCGGCGCGCCAAATTCCCGCCGTCAACCCGGATGAAATTGCACACTCGACCCATAAAACGGTGCGCTGCGCGCAATGCCATACCGGCGCGACGGTCTCGCACCTGCGGCCCTGCGACACGATTCAGGGCGCGGTGGACTGTTCGATATGCCATGAGGATCAGGTCCAGCAACACCGCAAGGGCATTCACGGGCAGTTGCTGGCCGCGGGCGACGCCGATGCGCCCGAATGCCTTGACTGCCACAACGGCCACGGCACGCAATCGAAAAACGATCCCGCGTCGCCGACCTTCCCGAAGAACGTGCCGGACCTCTGCGGACGCTGCCACCGGGAAGGCGAGGCCGCTGCGAAGCGCATGCACAGCACGCAACGGGAAATTCTGAACAATTACTCGTCGAGCATCCACGGCAAGGGCCTGCTCGAAAGCGGCTTGATCGTCACCGCGACCTGCACGAGTTGCCACACGGCCCACATGCCGCTGCCGTCGAGCAATCCCGCGTCGTCCGTCCATCCGGAACACATCGCCGATACCTGCGGCACGTGCCACGAAGGCATCGAAAAAACGTTTCTTGGGAGCGTCCACAGCCCGCGGGTGACGCAAACCGGCGATCCGCTGCCGGTTTGCAGCACCTGCCATACCGCGCACACCATCAACCGGACCGACACGGAGCAGTTCAAGCAGAACATTCTCAACACCTGCGGCAAGTGCCACGAGGAAATCGCCAAGACCTATTTCGACACCTACCACGGCAAGGTGTCGAAACTGGGCACGGCAGCCGCCGCCAAATGCTACGACTGCCACGGCGCGCACGACATTCTTCCGATCACGAATCCGGATTCGCGCGTGAGCCGCGACAACATCGTCGAAACGTGCGGTAAGTGCCACCCCGGGTCCCACCGCCGCTTCGCCGGTTACCTGACCCATGCGACGCACCACGATCCGAACAAATACCCGTGGCTGTTTTTCACGTTCTGGGGCATGACGGCGCTGTTGATAGGGACATTCGCGTTCTTCGGCCTTCACACGTTGGCATGGCTGCCGCATTCGTTCCGGGAAATGCGGCTGAAGCGCCGCCGGCCTGAAGACGGCCGCATGGTCCTGCGTTTCGAGCCGGTGATCCGGCAGATGCACTTCGTGTTGATCCTGACCTTCTTCGGGCTGGCGCTGACCGGCATGGCGCTCAAGTTTTCGTACATGCCGTGGGCGCAGACGCTTTCGCAGATCCTCGGCGGATTCCGATCGATGGGCACCATCCACCGGTTCTGCGCGGTCGTCATGATTATCACCTTCCTTGTGCATCTGGCCGTGATTTACGACCGCAAGCGCACGGGCGGCGCCACGTGGCGGAGCCTGCTGTTCGGCGAGGATTCGCTCGTGCCGAACCTGCGCGACCTGCGCGAAATGATCCAGACGTTCAAGTGGTTCCTGCGGATGGGGCCGAGGCCCGAATACGGCAAATGGACCTATTGGGAGAAATTCGACTATTTCGCGGTGTTCTGGGGCATCGCCATCATCGGTTCGACGGGCATGATTCTTTGGTTTCCCGAATGGTTCACCCATGTTCTGCCGGGCTGGTTCGTGAACGTGGCCACGATCATCCACAGCGACGAGGCCCTGCTCGCCGTCGGGTTCATTTTCACGATCCACTTCTTCAACACGCATTTCCGGCCCGAGAAGTTCCCCATGGACATGGCGATGTTCACGGGCCGCACGCCCATCGAGGAACTCAAGCGCGAAAGGCCCGGCTATTACCGGGAACTCGAGGAGAGCGGCGAACTCGAGAAGCGAATCGTCCCCGAAGCCAGCAAGGAACTGCGCGTTTCCGGAGCGGTCTTTGGCACGCTGGCGCTGGTGATCGGTTTTTCGCTGGTATTGTTCATCTTATGGTCCATGATCTTTGGATATCGGTAATGGAATGGAGTTTCCGTTTGCATAGGGGTATTCAGGCAATGCATGTGCGTATCGTTTGGCTGATGGTTCTGTTTTTCGCCGCGTCGGGCATTCAGGCGGGGTTCGCCCAGGACAACGAGGACTGCATGGTGTGTCATGGCGATCCGGGGTTTACGAAGACCCTGCCCGACGGCTCCACGTCATCGCTCTACATTGATGAAGATGTCTACAAACACTCGGTGCATGGCGACGGCGCCTGCACGTCGTGCCACGACGACATCACGGAACTTCCGCACGGGCCGACCCTGAAGCCCGTGGCCTGCGGCGGCTGCCACGACGAAGCGCAAGTGTACGAAACGAGTCTCCACGCGCAGGCGTTGCACCGGGGCGAACACGGCGCGGCCTCGTGCGACGACTGTCATGGATCGCACGACATTCGTCGATCGTCCGATCCGGCGTCCAAATCACACCCCCGCAACCTGCCCGACACCTGCGGCAAATGCCATTCGGACCCCGCGCTCGTCAAGAGCCACATGATTTCTGTCATGAATCCGTCCGACAGTTACATGAAAAGCGCCCATTTCAAGGCCATCTCGTCCGGAAACGGACATGCAGCCACGTGCACCCGGTGCCACGGCACCCACGATCTGCAGCCGTCGAACAACCCGGCCTCGAAAATTTACCGTTCAAATATTTCGCAGACGTGCGGCCAGTGCCACTCCGCGGAACTGGCCGAATTCGAGCAAAGCATTCACGGAAAGGCATTGGCGGCGGGCATCAAGGACGCGCCGACGTGCGTGGACTGCCACGCCGAACACGACATCGAGCCGCCGGGCCAGCGAACCTCGAAGGTAAACCGCCATGAAATCGTGCGTTCAACCTGCACGCGCTGCCATGACGACGTAAACGTCATGCGGCGGTACGGTCTCGAAACGGGCCGCCAAGCGAGTTACATGGACAGCTACCACGGCCTCGCCAGCGCCGCGGGATCCGAAGTGGTGGCCAATTGTGCGAGTTGCCACGGCAACCATCTGATTCTGCCCCACGCCGATCCCGCTTCCTCGACGCACAAGGACAACCTTCCCAAGACCTGCGGCCAGTGCCACGAGAACGCCGGGCCCAATTTCGCCGTCGGCGCGGTCCACATCATGCCGACAAGCGCCGACCAGAAAGCGCTCGGAATTGTCCGAATCATTTACATTTTCCTGATCGTCGCGGTCATCGGCGGCATGGTGTTCCACAACACCATCATGATGATGCGCCACATGACGGTGAAACTTTTCGAGGAATGGCGCGGAGCCAACACCTACCGCCGCTTCACGACCGGCATGACCATGGGCCATCTCGTCCTGACGATTGCGTTCATCGTGTTGTCGGTGTCGGGCTTTGCCCTGCGCTATCCCGAAAGCTGGTGGGCGCGGCACCTGTTCTACGGCGACGCGGGTCTTGCGGCGCGCGGCGTGATTCACCGCGGTGCGGCCCTTGTACTGGTGGCCATCGCGGTCGTCAACGCCTCCTACCTGTTGTTTACGAAAGGCGGACGCAAGGAATTGCGCTATCTGATGTTCGGCTTGCGCGACATCACCGGCGTGTTCCAGAACTTGGCCTACGCGGTCGGGCTGCGCAAGGAGGGACCGCGCTTCGATCGCTACAGTTACATCGAAAAATTCGAGTACTGGGGCATGTGGTGGGGCACGGCGCTGATGATCGTGACGGGATTCTCAATGTGGTTCGTCAACACGTTCCTTAAATTCTTTCCCAAAATTGCGCTGGACATCGTGGCGCTCATTCATTTCTACGAGGCGTGGCTTGCCGTGCTCACCATCGTCGTGTGGCACCTCTACTACATGATTTTCGATCCCCACACCTACCCCATGAACTGGTCGTGGATCACGGGTCGCATCACGCATGACGATCTCAAACACCGCCATCCCCTGGAATACGAGCGCGAGGTGCTGGGCAAGCCGTCCGGCACGGACAATCCGTAGGATCGCGCGAGGAAAAGCCCCTTGGCCGCGGCTTTTGCGCGCCTGCTCCAAGGGAACGGCGCCGGAGGCGGGCGCGCGGTGCGCTTGGCGCTTTCCCTGTCGGTTGCGGTATCCTTGGCGTCCGGGCGGTTCGTTGTCCGCATTCTCTTGGCAATTCCGTCCGGGCGGAGCGTTTTTCGTGTCGAAGGATTCAGGGTTGAAAAGGTCCGTGGTTGCGGGCGTGGCGCTGGCGGCGGCCGTGGGCGTGGGATTGTTCGTGTACACGGTGGCGGTGCGCGCGCCGTGGTTCGGCGCAAGCCCAGTGTGTCTCGAAACATGGTTGAATGCCGCGACCATGTTGTGGGCGAAGAACTGGCGCCGCGAAGGCCCGTTTACGCTGTGGTTCGGTTATTTCTGGGATCCGGCCTCCATCGAATTTCCGACGCTTGCATCCCGCGGGATGTACAACTCCTATCCGCCGGGCGGGGCGCTGCCGGTGTATCTGCTGTACCTGTTCACGGGGATCGAGCCGTCCATCGCCGTTGTCATGGGATTTGCGCTGATCTGCCAGGCCGTGGCCGTTGCGTCGCTGATGGCGCTTGTGTTTCTCTTTGCACGCAAGGCGGGCGGCACCGCGTTCGACGCGGGCTGCCTGGCCTGCGTTCCCGCCTTGGTTTGCCTGTTGTTGCCCGCGCCCGCCTACCTGTTTCAGATGGCCTATATCCACATCGTCGTGTTGCCCGTGTTTGCCTTGTTCGTTCTGTTGGAATTTCTGCGCGACGAACACGAACCGGCGTCCGCGCCGCGATGGCTGGCCGTTGCGCAGGGCGTGCTGGCCTTTTACGGCACATGGTGTGACTGGCTGTTCGTGTTTGTGCTGGCGTGCGTGTATATGAAACGCCTGGCGCGCGGCCAAATCCTGCGCGGCGGAATCCGGTCGGCCCTCGGCAGGACGATCGCGTTCGGCCTGCCGCCGGGGGCGGCGCTGGGCCTGTTCGCGCTGATCCTGTGGCATTTCCAGCGATTCGGCAGCATGGCCGACCGCTTCGCGGAACGCTCGATGGCGGGCACGGGGCAGTTTTTGGCGCCGACGACCAAAACCCTTTTCTGGGGGTTTCATATCGTGCGCGGATACGGCGCCGCCGGGCGTGTCCTGATCCTTGGTTCCGCCGCGTTTATGCTCATCGCTGTCGCGTATGTGGCCATCCGCCGCTTGTGGCGCAAACCGCCGTCGCCGACGCTGTCTTCCGCCGCGTCGTTGATGTTCATGCTGATCGCGCCGTGCATGCTGCACGTGTTGGTGTTCCGGCAGGACAGCGCGCACTTCTTTCATTATTTCACGGCGGCGAAATTTTCGGTCGTTCTGGCGGCGGTTCCCTTCGTGCTGGCGCCGCTGGCCCTGCTGGCCGCGTTCGGCGGCGGCATGGAGCAGGCCGGACCCGGTTACTGGTGGCGGCGCATGACGGGCCGCGCGGACGTCCCCGCCGCGCTGCAATGGTCCGCGGCCGCGCCCCTGCTGCTGGCGCTGGCGTGCGCCTATACCGCCGCCGAAGCCCGGAACACGATGAAACAGTTTACGGCGCTGTCCAAACACGACACGTCCCGCGATCCCGCGTTTCTGGGCGCGAATACCGCGTTCGAGGACGTGGTTTTCACGCCGAACAGCCTTTTGGAAATCGGCCCGCAGCCCATGGGCCTCGCCCACAGCATGAAACGGGTGTATGTGGCCAACTCGCTGAAGGACATTCACGAAAAGACGCGGGATATTGCCGGCGACTACGTCGTGGCCTATTTCATCCGGTTGAACGCCGAACCGAACCTCGAACCGGACATCAGGAATCTTTTGGCCGCCGCGTTCGACCGCCGCACCGACGGACGCCTCGTGCTCTACAAAGTCCGCAAGGCCGATTTCCTGCGCCTATGCCGGGAAATGGGTCTAAATCCGGGTTGAATCAGAGTCCCCGGCGTGTCCGTTCCGCGGGCAGCCAGCGGTCGAGGAGGTCGCGGCAGTTGATGACCTTTTCCGCGAGGTCCATCGGGATGTAGAAGTATTGGTTCGAGGCCTCGAATCCAAGGCGCGAATCCACCGCCTGAAGGGCGTACAAACGTTTGGCCAGTTCAATCTCGTTCTTGAGCAGGCGTTCGATCTCGTCGAGCAGCGGTTTGGCGGTGTCCGCGTTTTCTGCCTTTTGGAGGGCGTTGCGCGCCACGACAAACCGCGCCTGGTTCGCCGTGCTGCGGTAATGCAGCGACACCGCCGTCGCGAGGCCTGTTTCCTGTTCGAATGCCGTGTATTGGTTGGAAGGAACCGCAATCCCTTTCGTCTTCTCGCGCAAGGTTTCGATGGCCTTGTCGAATCCGTCGGCTATTTTTTCCAGTTGTCCGGTGAACGCCTCGACGGGATAAATCGCGCGCCACGTGTCGAGGTCGTCGTACGGGAACCCGACCATCGTGGCCTTGTAGTTCGTGGGGGATTCCCACAGCAGGTTCGACGGGCCGGTATGCACCGGAGCCGTATAGATCAGGGAACCGTGGAACGGAAATTCCTGGAAGGCCGCGCTCATGGCCCTCCACGCCTCGACCATCGCCGGACCGGCCTGCTGGCCGAACCAGCGCTCGGCCACCTTGTGCATCGCTTCCTCGGGGGAGGGCGCGGGCCGGCCTTCGACCGTGCGTGTCATTTCGGCGACGATTTCGAGGTTCGGCGACGGATACCCGCCAAGCGTCCAGCCGAGCATGAGGCCGTCTATGCCGGCGTCGCGCAGATTCATGATGTGCCGCGCCACGTTTTCGGCGACGGGGATGTAGGGCACGCCGCCGCATTCCCACGTCGTGCCGGCCTGGATCTTCGCAAGGGTCTTCATGCCGCGCGCGCGGGCATGTGCCCAATGTTTCGTCGCGCGCGGACCGGGGCCGATCACGCTCATCGAGTATTCGCCGGTTTCCGTTTTCACACCGCCGCGCTCGATCGGAATGCTCCACTCGCTGACGCTCATGAACGCGGCATCCTTCGGCAGGCCGTCAATGGCGGCCAAGGCCCAGTCGTCCTGCCAGCCCCAATCCCACGCGATCAGTTCCGTCTTCGTGCCGGCCGCCTGAATGCCCTCGTAGTAGAGCCGGATAACTTCCGAGATGACCTCCTGCGGCGCGCGGTTCTTGCAGCGCGGACATTGCCCGCCCTGGTAGTGGCTGTAACAGTTCGTCAAGTTCTCGGACGCCGTAATCGAAAAGAATCCGCGCAGATCCGGTACGGCCCTGCAGATGGACGCCACCGAATCGCGGATATAGGCCTGCACGTCCGGATGGCTCGTGCACATCGTCGAGTAATCGCCTTCCGACACGCCTTTCAATTCGGGGTGTTTCTCGAAAAACGCCGCCGGCATCGCGCGCGGTTCGTTCAAATACAGATACACGCCGATGCCGTGCTTGCCCGCGCGCGCGACGAGCGTGCGGAGATTTTCGAGCCGTTCCTCGTGCCGCGCGCTGCGTTCGGGTTCCCACGGAAACGGCGCCAGCGTGTACAGCACGCCCTGCAACCAGATGCCGTCCACGCCGCGCGCCGCGAGACGCGCCAGATAACCGTCCGGGTAAATGTCCTCGCTGCGCGCGAGGAACGGGTCGCCCGTCAGGCCGAAATAGGAAAAACAATAGCGCGGCGCCAGTTTGAAATCCGACGCGGGCAGGGCCTCTTCGCGGCATCGGGACGACAATTGTTTCACGAAACCCAGCGGCGGATCGGGCGTTTCGCCCACGCCGTCCGGGAAAACCTCCTTCACAATTGCCGCGATGGCCTTCGCGCGTTCGATAGCCTTGTCATCCGGAGGCGCGTAGGAAACGCGCGCGCATTTCGGTTTCAACAGGCCCAGTTTGATGAAGAGAAAATCGTCTTCGCGCAATGTGTAGGCCAGTTCCTCCGGCGTCCACTTCAGCACGGCCAGCAACTGGTCGTAGGGCAGCAGGTGCCAGTTGCGCTTGATGATTGTCGTGCCGGATCGTTTCAGTTGGTCTTCGGAAATGGCCGGCGGTCCCGACAGCCCCATTGTCTTGCCGATCGCGACGAGGTCTTCGGTATGCGCGCCGATAGCGTCCGCGAGACGCTCCATCGGCAGGACCTGCCAGTTCCTCCACACCAAGGCGTGCACCGTATCCGGAAAATGCGGCAACGCCACCGGCGCGGGCGCCGTGCCCATCGGCAACTCCGCCGCCGCCATCATGATCGCGCTTACTATCGTCATCGCCATGTCCGATCCTCTCCCGCATTCGCCGGCGTGTCCGGCGGTATTGTCCTTTGAACGATCATGCGCACAGGCGCGGAACGTCTTCCGAAACGCCGCATTGGGCAGGGTCGTACCGGACGGTTTTTTTTCGGCGATAGGCCTCGACGGCCATGGCCACCGCCACCATGGCCCGGTAGCCTTCTTCCGCCCCGCAAATGCACGGCGAACCCGTACGTACGGCCTCAATCCAGTCTTCCGCGAGCCCCTTTTCCGCTTCGGCGCGGTATGATTCCGCAACATGTCCTTCCGTGGATTCGCGCAGGAGCCGGACATGCGTCCCGCACAGTTCGAGCGAACCGGCGCTTCCGCGAATCGTGGCGGTCGTGGCGCAGGCCGCCGAGGCCAACACGATCGTGAGGCCTCCGGCATACTCGGCGGAAAAGACGAGGTTGTCGGGCGTTTCGCGTCCGTCGCCGGCATAGACGCCTCCCGCCGCCGAGACGCGCCGGGGCAACGTCGCGCCCACGGCATACAGCAACGCGGTCAATTCGTCGTAGTGGCTTTCCGCCGCCGTACCCGCCGAATAGTCCCAGTAATGACGCCACCGGACAAAACGCGCGGCGTCGCAAGGTATTCCCGGATGAAAGGCGCGCCAGTCCACGTGGCCCGTTTCGTCTGTCCCCGCGCGGCGCGCGGAATGGAACCGCCCTTGGCACCATTGCACATCTCCAATCGCTCCCGATCGGATGAGCGCCCGCGCCGTGCGCCATTGTCCCTCGCCGGCGGGCGCCGCGCCGATTTGGACGACGCGGTCCGTCCTTCTTGCGCAATCGCGAAACGCGCGCGCGTCCTCGATGCCCATCGCCATCGGCGACGCGCAATACACATGCTTGCCCGCCTCCATCGCGGCCATGGCGATAGCCGCGTGAAGGTGCGGGGGGGTCGCAATCGCCACGGCATCCACGCCGGGCTTTTCAATTACGCCGCGCCAATCGTCCACGGCAGGGGCGCCCACTTCGACAGCCGCGCGCCGTTTGCGGAGATCCGCCGCATCGTACACGACGGACACGGAGGCCTCGCATCGGGACAAGTCGCGCAGCAGCCGCCGGCCTTCCGCGCCGCAGCCAATCAGACCCACACGCACCGTTCCGTTTCGTGTCGTCGAGCCAAACGCCGAATGGCCGGCGGCGACCGCCGCTATGCCTCCAAGAAACATCCGCCGCGAAAATCGCTTGCCGTCCATAGGCGCTCCTTCGTCACCGTTCGGATTAGTTGAAAAAATCGTTGTCAAATAGCATAGGAACTTTCCCGATTCGATTCCACTCTCAAGAAAGGCACGTTCTTGGAATCCTATTCCAAGTGCGACGCGGGCCGGGTAGCCGGCAGGCATGAAAGGCCGGTAAAACAGGATAGAGACATCGCAGGCGACTTCCCGTGTGTTTTGGATGTCAACCACCCGGAAACCTGCCATATCGAATGTCCATCCCAACTCATTTGAACAAAGTCAAGGCAGGCTTTTTTCAAAGAAGACAGGGACATGCGGGGCTTGTTGGGCGCGTTTTGGGCGGAGACCCCTCGACAGAACGCACGAAAAAGCCGCGACGTGGCCCGGCACGCACCTTTGCGTTATCCATTCCTCCGATCAGGCCGCAGCCATCGCACACAAGGGCGACCAAGACTTTTGGGTATTTTCTGCTTGCATCAACGGACCGTCTTTTCTTCCGAGACCGTCGGAGACGCCTTGTTTTCGGCAAGACCGGCAAGGCGGACATGCCGTTCGCGACCAATGGCGGAGGCCTGCCGAACCATCCACCAGCCGGTCAGGGCCGACACAGCCAGCAGGACCATACCGGACAGTGTTTTCGCCAGGCAGAGATAACCGATGCCAAAAAGGCCCGTGTAGATGCAGGCCACGCCGGCAAACCAGCCGGACCACGCATGGCGCGCGCGGTCGCGTTGGACTTCGGGGCATTGGCGCGCGATGGGACCCCACCAGCCGCCGGGACGCACGCGCCGGAAGAAAATTTCGAGATGCGATGCGCCCACCGGGCCGGTCAAATATGTCACACCGAGCCAAATCGCCGTACAGGACACGACGATGATCAACAGCCGCACGGCATAGGCGTCGCTGCCGTAGAGCCAGGTGATCGAATCCATCCATCCCGCGGGCACAAGACCGAAACGGTCAAGGATTTTCGCCCACAGGTTGCCGTTGGCGATGAGAAACGATCCGGTCAACGCGCTGATTTCGGACCACGCGTTGACGCGCCACCAGTACCACCGGAGCAGGCCCACCATGCCCGCGCCGGCCGTCAACGTCGCGAGGTATATCCATGCGCCGGTAATCGTTTCGGCCTGCCACGCCGCGATGCAGCCAAGGGCGGCCAGGAGAAGCACGGCCAGCCGGGACGCCGCCACGTAGTGCCGCTCGGACGCCTTGCGCACCATGAAGCGCCGGTACAGATCGTTGATGAGATACGACGCGCCCCAGTTGAGTTGCGTCTCCATCGTGCTCATGAACGCCGCCATCAGCGACGCGACCATCAGGCCGCGCAGACCCATCGGCAAAAATTTCGCGATCATCAGCGGGTAGGCCCGCTCGGCGTCGGCCGCGGACAGATCCGGGAAGTACACGAGCGAGGCAAGCCCGACGATAATCCACGGCCACGGACGCAGCACGTAATGCGCGAAATTGAACCAGAGCGCCGACAACGCCGCGTCACGCTCCGTGGGCGTCGAAAAAAGGCGCTGCGCGATGTAGCCGCCCCCTTGGCCCGCACCCCACCACTGGACCGAGAGTTGCACGACAAACGTCAGCAGCGCCAATTTCGTCGCCGTCGCGAAATTCGGCACGAAATCGAAGACCTTGGGATCAAACTGCGGCGCGGCCTGAATTTGTTCGATCATGCCGTGAATGCCGCCCATGTGCCACACCACCATGCCCGCCAACGCGATGGATCCCGTCATGGCCATGCCGAACTGGAAGAAGTCGGTCATCACCACGCCCCAGTAGCCCGACAGCATCGTGTAAAACACCATGATCGTCATCATGATCGCGATCGAGGTCAGTTTGTCCCAGCCGAGCATCACGTCGCAGATTTTGCTCATGGCGAGAATCACCCAGCCCATGATGATCGCGTTTTGCAGCACGCCGCCGTACACCGCCATGAATCCGCGCAGGATCGCCGCGCTCTTCCCCTCGTAACGCAATTCGATGAACTCGACGTCCGTCAGCACGCCCGCCCGCTGCCACAGGTGCGCGAAAAAAAACACGCACATCATCCCCCCCAGCAGCACGCTCCACCAGAACCAGTTGGCGTAAATGCCCTCCACACGGGCCAGTTTCGACACGGCCAGCGGGGTATCGGCGGCGAAAGTCGTCGCGACCATCGAGGTGCCCGCCAACCACCACGCAATCCGACGCCCGCCGACGAAATATTCATCCACGCTCTGGCCGGCCCGGCGCGTATAGTAAATGCCTATCAAAAATGAAAAAAGGCAATACCCGCCAATCAGCAGCCAATCCACCCAGTTCAGTTGCATCCTCGCGCTCCTTCGGCCCGCCGCCACGCGCCGCGATTATAGGAGCCGCCCGGGGGACATTCAACCCATGGGAAAACGAACGAATTGGGCGGAAAACGCCCCGTGTTTCATTGACTGATTTTAGTCTTGGAGGCTATAATGCAGTCCGAGCATACAAGGAGATTTTTCCGTTCATGATGAGCATGGAGCACCGCTTGGATCAGCGGCAGAAACAAACGCTGGGACAGCGTATTATGCTGACCCAGAAGATGCAGCAATCCATCCAGATTCTGCAGTTGTCCGCGGCGGAACTCGAACAGCACATCCAGCAGGAACTGGAAACCAACCCCGTTCTGGAAGTCGTGGAACGCGAACCTGTTCTGGAACCCGTGCCGCCCGCGGCGTCCACGGATGCGCCCGACGAATTCGAGGAGGCGTTTGATCTCGATACCTTTGCGCGCGACTGGGAATATGACATCCGGAACCGAGAAGGGCAGGATCTCAGCCGAAATCCCGACCTTGACGAAAGACGCCGGTATTATGAGAATTCGATTACGCGGGAGGAATCGTTTAGTTCGCGGTTGCTGACGCAATTGCGCATGGCCGCCGACGATGAAACCACGCTGCGCATCGGCGAATGCATCATCGGCGATATAAACGATCGCGGGTATTTCACGGGTTCACTCGAAGAAATTGCCGCGGACACCGGTGTGCCGGTGGAACAGGTCGAGGACGTATTGCGCCTCGTACAAAGTTTCGAGCCCATCGGCGTGGGCGCCCGCGATATCGTGGAATGCCTTCTGATTCAAATCGCCGTCGAATATCCCGATGAGCCTCAACTGCGCGAACTGGTCGAATTTCACCTCGAAGAACTCGAACGGCGGCAAATCCCGAAAATTGCCAAGGCTATGAACATCTCGGTCGAGCGGGTCGAGGAACTCAAGGCCATGCTGGCGAAACTTAATCCGTGGCCCGGCTCCGCCGGCGACTTGCCGCAATACGTGATACCGGACGTCATCGTCGAAAAAGTGGACGGGGCATTCGTGGTGTATCCGGGCGACGACCACCTGCCCGGCCTGCGAATCAGCGCCGAATACCGCCAGATGGCGAGCAACGCCAAAATGGACCCGCAGGGAAAGCAATATCTGCGCGAAAAAGTCGATTCGGCCAAATGGCTCCTCCGCAACATCGAACAGCGCCAGAACACCATCGTGCGCATCGCGCGCGCCATCGTGGATGTGCAGGAGGAATTTCTCGAAAAGGGGCCGGAATTCCTCAAACCGCTGACGTTGCAGGAAATCGCCGACACCGTCGGCGTTCACGAGGCGACCGTCAGCCGGGCCACCCGCGGAAAATACATGCAAACCCCGCAGGGGCTTTATGAAATGAAATACTTCTTTTCGCCGGGATTGCGCCGGGATTCCGGGGAATCGCAATCGTCCAAAAGCGTGCAGAGTATCATCAAGAAAATCATTGACGAGGAAGACAAATCCCGGCCTCTCAGCGATCAGAAAATCGCCGACATGCTTCGTCGGCAGGGACTCAACATTGCGCGGCGCACGGTGACCAAATACCGCGAGTCCCTCGGCATACTCACCACCACGTTACGAAAGAAGTACGAGTAGGCGGCTTGGGGCTGGGGGAAGGGCAGAAGCCTCAAAATTCCAAGCAAACCCGGATCGTCAGACGTCATGCGTTTCCTGCGTCGGCACACATCGTGCTCTTGCTCGTGCTTGTCTTCGTATTCGAGAAAAAGCGAGGCGGACAGAGGGGTTCGTCTTCTTGGGCCTTGCATCGCAAATGTTCCCAACCGAATGAAAGCGTCGTAATGGGGCAAGAGGCATCAAGCAAACTCTTTTCCGTGGGGAATGAAAATAACTTGAGAGTACCGAGTTCTTGAGGCAAATTGAAAAAGGCCGCCTTGTAGCGCCGATTTCCAAATCGGCATTTCGTATTGTATCAAGCCGATTTGGACATCGGCGGTACATTCCGAAACGTTCACGACTCCGAGAAGACGGTACTCTCATGAAAATAAGTTCTTTTGGATTATTCCGCAAACAATTGAAATGATTCATAACTTCGCGTCTCGATGACGATGACGAGCAGGAGCAGGAGCAGGAAGACACGGTGGGAGCCGTTGCAATCGGGCCTCATTGTTTTCCGCGCCCATTAGATGCGCCTGCCGGGTGGCAACGGGAAGGAAACATTGTCCGGCGTCGGGGGACAGGGATATCCGCGCTTGACCCGTTCACCGATTATGTTCACGGCGTCGTTTTGCACGCGCAGGACAATGCCGCCATGCCAATCGGTCCGCCAGAGGGGAATGCCTGCCCGGCGATAGCCTTCCACTACGCCGGGATCCACGTGTTCGCGGCCGTGTTCGCCGCCGGTCGAAATCACGGCGACAGCCGGCCGGACCGCCTGCAACAGCGCACTCGAACTCGACGTTCGCGATCCGTGATGCGGAACCTTGAGCACGTCCGCCGCGCAGTCCTCCCCGGCCAACCGGATCTCCGCCGGCGTTTCGATATCGCCGGGCAGAAGGATCCGTATGCCGCTCCAATGTAGGCGCAGCACGAGCGAAGAATTGTTTACATCTGAACCGAAATCGCTGTCCGGCGGGTGCAGCGCTTCGGCCTGCATCGCGCCGAGGACGAGTTTCTCGCCGGCGCGCATGCGCCGAATGGATACGTTTTTCCGGTTGCAGGTCTGGATCAATTCGTGTTCAAGCGGGCGATCCGGCGCATGGGGACCCAGGATCAGCGTGCCCACGTCGAATCGTTCGACGAGATACAGCAACCCGCCGATGTGATCGCGATCCGGATGCGACAAGACGATGCAATCGAGACGGGCGGCGTGATTGCACCATAGAAACGGGGCGACGGTGTTTCGGCCCTGATCCTGTTCGCCGCGCCGGTCGCCGCCATCCACCAGCATCGTCCGGCCGTCCGCCCATCGCACGAACGTGCAATCGCCGTGGCCCACGTCGAGAAACACGGCGACGGGTTCCTGCCGCCACGGGGTCCAGCATACGATGCAGGCCGCGGCCAGCGCGGCGGCGGGCGCGAGCCGTTTCCATCGGGACGGGGTTTCGATGTGCGCCGCCCACAACAGGGCCGCGCCCCAATAGCACGCCATCGCAGGCATGGTGGGGCTTGTCAGTATCGGGTGCGCCCACGACGGTCTCGCCGCCCCATCCGCCACAGCCTGAATACTCCAGACGATCGGGCCGAGCGCATGGCCGAAGATCTGCGCAAGCCCTTCCGAAAACAACCCGGCGGCCTGCGTTATAAAGCAAAGCCACAAGGCCGCCGTCGCGAGGGGAATGACAAAAAGATTGGCAAGCGGGGCAACAAGCGGCGCGACGTGAAACGAGCCAATGACGACCGGCCATGCCAGAATCTGCACCGCGATGGAGGCCGCAATGACATCCCGGGCGCGCCGCCAAAGACTTTGCGCGTTCCATCGCCACGAATCCGGCCAGGCCAACGCGCGCAAGCGAGCGACGATCGCCCGCCCGCCCGTCATCCGGCCCGGATCTATTCCAAACGGCATTTGAGGCCCCCGTATCCATCCGGCGGCCCGTCCGACGGCGGCCACGATCGTTTCTGTGAACAACAGCAGGGACGCCACGCTGAGGAAAGACAATTGAAAGCCGGTGTCGTAAAGCAATCGGGGATTCCATCCGAGCAAGAGGACCGCTGAAACGGCCAGCGCCGTCCTTGCATCCCGCTCGCGGTTCAGGAGGTCCGCCAGCAGGTAAACGGCGATCATCAGCGCCGCGCGCAGCGTGCCCGCGCGCAAGCCGCTCATCAGTGTGAACAGCAAGATGGTCGTTATCGCTATCAAAGCCTGCCTGCGCCGGGATCGCGTCAACAATCCGCCCAGCATGGAAACCGTCCAGAACAGCATGGCCATGTGAATGCCCGACACCGACAGGATGTGCACCGTGCCCGATTCGACGAACGATTGATACTCCTTCGCGGGAATGCGCCCCCGATAGCCGAGCCAGATGGCGTTTGCGAAACCAAGCGCCCCCGGCGGCACGAAACGGGCCATGCGATCGGCCTGAATCCGGCGCATCACGGATGCCCAGTATGCGGGCGACCATCGGCAACCGGATGACAGGGCTTCAACACCATCGCGTTCGCGGACGGTCAACACGGTGTGGATGTCTTTCGATCGCAGGTAACTTTCGTATCCTCTCACGCCGGGATTGACGCGTCCCATGGCCAGCGCAAGCGTTCCCTCCGCCCGAAGCCGCTGCGTGGCGTAAACGGGATCGCCGTCCGGCTTGAATTGGCACACCATCGCCGAACCGCGTAATGACTGCGTTTGTCCGCCTGCGCGCACGGTGTCCACGTCGAGCACGAACTGTCGGAAGCCGGACTGGCTGTCTTCGAGATCGGTCAACCGGACCACTCCCTCGAGGGTCCACTCCGCCTGTTGCGGATGCGCTGCGGCGTAACGGCTGATCGGATCGCCGATTTCCCCCGTAGACCGCGCATTCCAGAGCAACGCGCCGGCCGCGAACGCCGTGGCCGAGACGCTGATGGACCGGCTTGCAAAACGATCGGAAAACAGCCACGCCACCGCCAATCCGCCAAGCGCCACGCACAATGGGATCCCCCATCCGGGAATGGCGCCCACACCGGCGGCGCCCATGCCCGCCACAAAGGCCACCGCCACCCATGACATTGGACGTTTCACAAACGAAACCCCTGATAATGCGCCATTGCGCCGAATCTTGGCGGTATGATACCCGCCGGGCGACCGCATGGCAATTCCGTCCATCGCCAGACGCCGGAAGAACGGCAAAGACCCCTTTTCTGCTATCATGAACACGAAGGAGGAAAAAACGCAATGGTTTTGGATATATCCGCTCCTGAAACGGCGTTTGCGGTTCGCGTGGTTCGGGAGGCGGCCACACTGGCGCCGCGCATCCAGTCGGGCATGAAGACGATGAATCTGATCAAGGGCGACCTCTCGCCGACAACCGTGGCCGACTATGCGATTCAGGCGCTCGTGGCGCAGGCGCTCGAAGCGGCTTTTCCCGGCGAGCCGTTGGTGGCGGAGGAGCGGTCGGCGGACCTGCGCGGGAACGAAGCGATGCTGGACACGGTGACGCGGTTCGTGCGCGAATCCGTGCCGGATGCGGATGCGGACAAGGTTTGCGGCTGGATCGATCGCGGCGATTTCGATCCGGCGGGGCGATTCTGGCTGCTCGATCCGATTGACGGGACAAAGGGATACCTGCGCGGCGGCCAATATGCGGTGGCGCTGGCGTTGATTGCCGGAGGACAAGTCGAACTGGGCGTGCTGGGATGTCCCCAACTCAATCCGGATTGCTCGCCCTCGGCGGGCGCGGGCGTGATTGTCGCGGCGCGGCGCGGACAGGGCGCATGGCGTGTGCCCCTTTCCGGTGGCGCGTCCTATGAACCGTTGCGCGTGTCGTCCTGTGCGGAAGCGGCTTCGGCCCGCCTGCTGCGGTCGCACGAAGCCGGCCACACGGACGCCGGCAAGATTGCGGCATTGAGTTCCGCAATGGGCATGCAGGCTCCGCCCGTGCTCATGGACAGCCAAGCCAAGTACGCCGTGCTCGCCGCCGGCCATGCCGACCTGCTCCTGCGCATGCTGTCGCCGGCCATGCCGGACTACAAGGAAAAGATCTGGGATCAGGCGGCGGGCACGATCGTGACGGAAGAGGCGGGCGGGCGCGTGACCGATCTGGACGGACGGCCGCTTGATTTTTCAGCAGGCCGGACGCTCGCGCGAAACCGGGGCGTCGTGGCGTCGAACGGATTTTTGCACGAACGCGCCTTGAAGGCGATTGCGGAGGCGGGATAAACAATACGGATGGGCGAAAGGGACGAAATGGACAAAAATCCGGGCCAACCGATATCATGAGAGCACCGAATTCTCGAACTTTGTAACAGGCTGAAATTACCCGAAAAAAGATGTTTTTCCAGTTGAACGGATTACGGAATCGTATTGAGGCATTGAATACAGAGCCCCAACAGGAGCAGTAATGAGGGCGAGTGTGTGGGACAGGCTGTCCAGCCTGTCCGTCCACGGACATATCGTGGCGTTGGATAAGACAGACTGGACAGTCTGTCCAGCGTTCCGCCCCCAAAAGATTTCCCATGGGCCTTCAGGATAGGTGAATACAAGCAAGAACACGGTGCTCTCAACCGACATCTTCGGGCCATTTATTTCGCGGCTTTTGTTCCGAGGTCAACAAGGAGACAACATGAAAAACATTCTGGTTACCGGCGGCGCGGGATTTGTCGGTTCACGCCTGGCAATGGGTCTGCGCGAACGGATGGAAGGCGTGCGGGTTGTCGCGCTGGATAATCTGAAACGGCGCGGTTCCGAATTGAACCTGAACCGGTTGCGCGCCAGCGGCATCGAGTTCGTCCATGGCGACATCCGCAATGCCGAGGATCTTGATGCCGTGGGACCGGTTGACCTGATTCTGGAATGCAGCGCGGAGCCGTCGGTCCTGGCCGGTTTCGGCGGTTCGCCGCGCTATGTGGTCAACACGAATCTCTCCGGCACGATCAACTGTCTCGAACTCGCGCGACGGCACGAGGCGGCCGTGATCTTTCTTTCGACGAGCCGGGTCTATCCGCACGGCGCCGTCAACGCCCTGCAATATCGAGAAAATGAAACGCGGTTCGATCTCGACGAACATCAATGCCTCGCGGGCGCCTCCGCGCGCGGTATCGCGGAAGACTTCCCGCTCGACGGGCCTCGCTCGATGTACGGCGCGACGAAATTATGCTCCGAGTTGATTCTGCAGGAATATGTGGACATGTATGGGTTGCGGGCCGTGGTGAATCGCTGCGGGGTTTTGACCGGTCCGTGGCAGATGGGCAAGACCGATCAGGGCGTCGTCGTCCTCTGGATGGCGCGGCACGTCTACGGCGGCGCGCTCAAGTACATCGGATTCGGCGGCAACGGCAAACAGGTCCGCGACATGCTCCACATTGATGATCTGCTCGATTTGGTGGATTACGAGATCCGCCATCTCGACACGCTCAACGGGCGAATCTTCAACGTCGGGGGCGGATTGGACGTCAGCGCCTCGCTGTGCGAAATGACGTCGTTCTGCCGGCAGATTACGGGCAAGACCATTCCCATCGGCCACGATCCCGACAACCGCCCGGCGGACATCCGCATCTACATCACCGACAACACGCGCGTGCATCAGACTACGGGCTGGCTGCCCACGCGGGACGTTGCGCGGATTTTCGAGGACATCCACGCGTGGATGGTCGAAAACGAGGAAGCGCTGAAACCGATTCTTGGCCAATAATCCTGGATGGGGCAAATGCTCGAAGAACTGAAACATGCCGTCTGCGAAGCCAACCTTGAACTGGTCCGCAAGGGACTCGTGTTGTTGACGTGGGGCAATGCCAGCGCAATCGATCGCGGGCGGGGACTGGTCGTAATCAAGCCGAGCGGCGTGCCGTATGAAACCATGCGCCCCGAAGACATGGCCGTGGTCGCTCTGGATGGACGCATCGTCGAGGGCGATTGCATGCCGTCCGTGGATACGCCCTCGCATCTGGCCCTGTACCGCGCATGGCCGGCGATAGGCGGCATCGCGCACACGCACTCGCATTACGCGACCTGCTGGGCGCAGGCGGGCCGCCCGATTCCGTGTCTTGGCACAACGCACGCCGATTTTGCCCATGGCGAGATTCCGGTGGCCGACCCTCTTACCCGGGAAGAAGTCGCAGAAGATTACGAACGCCACATCGGCGAAGTGATTGTGCGCCGGTTCGCCACGCTCGATCCGATGCGGTTCCCGGCCGTGCTGGCCGCCGACCACGGTCCTTTCGCGTGGGGAAAATCCGTCGAAAACGCCGTCGAAAACGCGTATATCCTCGAAGAATTGGCGCACATGGCGCTCGATACGCTTGCGCTTTCGCCCAAACAGCCGCCCATCCCGCCGTATCTGCTCGACAAGCATTTCTTGCGCAAGCACGGGCCCGGCGCCTACTACGGCCAAAAGCAACCATCGGAACGGCGCCGGTAGTCCGGCGTTGCGTACTCATGGAAATGGGATCGCCCTTGTCCAAATCGCCGGCAAAGAACGCAACGTAAAGAGGTGAAAATGGAATTCCTTGCGGTACGGCGAGTTTGTGTTTATCGTATATGCACGTGTGCTTGGGACCATTCCGTATGATACAAATTGATCGGGTATCCAAAATGTATGCGGGCCGTGGCGATGCGGTAACCGCCCTTGACGGCGTTTCGTTGCAGGCCCATGCGGGCGAGTTCGTCGCCGTTCAGGGTCCCAGCGGATGTGGCAAAACCACGCTTTTGCTTGTCGCGGGAGGGCTGCTTGCCCCGACATCGGGGAAGGTCGTCGTCAATGGCCGCGAACCCTATGCGCTTTCTCCGGAAGACCGCGCCCGTTTTCGCGCGGCAACCATCGGTTTCGTGTTCCAGCAATTTCACCTCGTGCCGTATCTCAGCGTTGAGGACAACATCCTGATCCCTTCGATGGCGGCTTCGTCCGGGGATGCCCGCGCACGCGCGCGCGCGTTGATGGACCGCTTTCAGTTGTCGCGGCGCGCCCGGCACGTTCCCGCTGAATTGAGCACCGGCGAACGCCAGCGGGTGGCCCTTGCGCGTGCCCTGCTGAACCACCCGAAGGCCCTTCTGGCCGACGAGCCCACGGGCAATCTGGACGAGGAAAACGCCGGCATCGTTCTTGCCCATCTCACCGAATTCGCGCGAGAGGGCGGGACGGTCCTGTTGGTTACCCACGACGCGCGTGCGGCCCGGCATGCCTGCCGAACCATTCATCTGCGTTCCGGCTGCATCGTGTCCAACCCCGAAGACGTTGATGCCGGCGACGATGCAGACGCGCAGCCGTCCGCCGGTTGATGGGAGACGGCACGTGGTGCGCAAACGGTTGCTGGTTACGGGTTGCGGGGGATTTGTGGGCGGCGCGATTGTGTATCAGGCCGGCGGCGAATGGGACCTCCATGCGGCCTCGCGGGGAGAACCGCTTGCGCAACGAGACGGACTTGCCTGGCACGTGTTGGATTTGACCGATGGCCGGCGTTTGGATGCCCTGCTGGACAAGACAGGTCCGGATGCAATCGTGCATGCCGCGGCCATGGCCAACATTGACTACTGCGAGGCCCATCCCGACGAAGCGCGGCGGATCAATGTGGCGGTCGTGGACAGGATCGCGGAATGGTGCGTGCGGCGCGACGCGCGCATGGTTTACATTTCGACGGACAACGTTTTCGACGGCGTCAAGGGCCGTTACACGGAGGAGGATCCGCCCAATCCGTTGAACGTGTACGCGGAAACGAAAGTGGAAGCGGAACGTGTTGTGGCCTCCATGCCGGGGAACTGGGTGATCGCGAGGCCTTCGGTCGTGATGGGCCTGCCGATGCTCGGCGTGGGCAATTCGTTCTTGTCGCGGATGATCCCGGCGCTTGAAAAAGGGGAAACGTTATACGTGCCGGACAACGAAATTCGGAGCACCATTGACGTCGTCACGCTGGCCCGCGCGCTGCTTGAACTTGCGGAAAACGATTTCAGCGGTTACCTCCATCTCGCGGGAAATGATATCCTCAACCGTCATGAAATGGTGCGGCGCATCGCCATCCAACTGGGGTATCCGCCGGATCGGATCGTCGCGCGAAATCCCGACTGGATTCCCGGCCGCGCGCCGCGTCCGCTGGATGCGTCGTTGTGCAATCGAAAGGCAAGAACGCTGCTCCGTACGCCTATGCTGGGCGTCGAAGACGGACTTGCGCTGGTCCTCTCGCAAGGAAAGGCAAAATAACATGGCTATAAAGCACGATCTCGAAATCAAGTTTGGAAGCGAGTACGGTCCCGAGGAAGCCGAGGCGATGCTGCATGTGCTGAGCAGGAACGCACCCACGAGCGGCGACGAGTGCATCGCGTTCGAGCGCGAATTCGCGGAATACTGCGGCGTGAAACAGGCCCGTTGCTGCTCGAACGGCACCGCGGCCCTGTTTCTGTCGCTCGTTGCCCTCGACATCAAGCCGGGCGACCGGGTCATTACGACGCCGCTCACGTGGATCGCGACGGCGGCGGCCGCGGCGACGCTCGGCGCCGAAGTCGTTTTCGTTGACGTCGATCCAAAAACCTACAACCTCGATCCGAACCGGCTGGCCGAAGCCATCACGCCGAACACGAAGGCCGTCCTGCCGGTCCATCTCTATGGCCAGTGCGCGGACATGGACGCGATTCTCGCGTTGGCCAACGAACACGGTTTCGCCGTCGTCGAGGACGCGTGCCATGCGCTCGGCGCGCGCTACAAGGACCGCATGGCCGGTTCGATGGGCGCCACGGGATGTTTCAGTTTCCACGAGCAGAAGAATATCTCGACGCTCGGCGAAGGCGGCATCGTCCTGACGAACGATGAGGCGCTTTTCGAACGCATCGCGCTGTATCGCTCGCATTGCGCCCGTGTGTACGGCAAGAGCACAAAATATTGTTCGATCGACGAGACGAAGTTTCCGATGGGCAAGCGCTTCTGGTGGCAGGATTTCGACGACTGCGGCTACAACTTCCGCATGACCGACATCCAGGCCGCCGTCGGCCGCGTCCAACTCAAGAAACTCGACGAACTCAACGCCCGCCGCATCCAAAACGCCGCCTATCTCACCGAACACTTGAGCGACGTCCCCGGCCTTGTGCTGCCCGTGGTCCAACCGGAATGCAAGCATGTCTTTCATCTTTATCCGGTCCAGATCGACGCTGAAGAGTTCGGTATGGACAAAGACGATTTCATTCTTGCCATGCTCAACGAATACGGCATCAAGGTCGGCACGCACTACAACCCCCTCAACTGGACGCAGGCCTTCCAGAAGCGCGGTTTCACGCGCGGCATGTACCCCGTTGCAGAGGCCGCCGCCGAGCGCCTCGTTACCCTGCCCCTGCATCCGCGCCAGACGCCGGAAGCGCTCGAATACCTCGTCGCAAGCATCCGGGCGCTTGGCAAGTGACCTTTCGTCACGTGGGGCGACAGTCCTATACTCGTGCTCAAAGCCGAAAACGTAAAGCACCTTAAATCAGGCTTCGATAAAAAAACAACAAGAAATTCTTGGACAACTTGCCCAATCAATTGAACTTCAGTAATTTAGCGAGTGCGATTACGATGACGAGCACGAGCATGAGCACGAAGAGAAATTGGGTTGTGGGTGATACTCACGTCAAAAGATGATCCGCCGGCTGGCGGATGTCTACAGTGAGCGGTATCAAGGATGTTTACGACCACCGAGAATGAATGCCTTCAGCCTTTCTTCGACTGCAACGTGACGTTGGGCAAAGTAAAGCCGCCGATGCCGGGCGGCGTGCTGGATGCCCCGAAACTGCTGGCCGAGATGGATCGCTACGGCATCGCGGAGTCGCTGGTGTATCACGCGATGGCACGCCGGAATTCGCCGGCGCGCGGAAACGCGCTGGCCGCCGAAGCGTGCACGGCGTCGGAACGGCTGCATCCGTGCTGGATGCTTTTGCCGCCGCATACGGATGAATTGCCGCCGCTCGACAGGCTTGCGGAAGACATGCGCGCGGCAAACGTCCGCGCGGTGCGCATGGCGCCGGAGGCGGGCGCGCATCAATACAGCCTGGCGCCGGTGGTCTGCGGTGAACTATTCGCATGGATCGAACGCCACCGATACCTGCTGCTTATCGAACAGTCCTCGATAACCTGGGAAAATGTGGATGCGATACTGCAGCGCCATCCGGACTTGCGTCTCGTCATGTTGAACGTGACGTATCGCATCAACCGCGATCTGTATCCGCGATTGAAGGCCTACAGGCATCTTTACGTCGAGACGTCGGGGCTCGAGCAGCACTGCGGCATTCAAGACGTGTGCGAACGCTTCGGGCCGGGCCGTCTGATCTTCGGATCGCGGATGCCGTTCTTCTGTGCGGGCGCATCGCGTCACGCCATTGATGCTGCGGGCATTCCGGCAGACGCCAAGACCGCCATCGGCGGCGGCAATCTGCGACGGCTGCTTTCTGAGACTATTTGAGTAAGAAATATTTTACTGATAATACAAATGTCTTCGTTTTATTCTTTTGCCGACAAAGTCCCGGTCATTTCCGCCCTTGTGCTTTCATCTTAACGCCTGAAAACGATGAAATGTAAAGGCGGCTTTGACCGTGGATACCCAGAAACGACGAGAGACGTTTTGTCTACAAGCGCCCTCGCATTGCCGGCCCCATCGCCGGCAAAAAAAACGATTCTGAATGCCGGGCGATTGCGGCGCTTTTGAATATCACAGGAAAGGAAAGCGTCAAAATGGATGCACGGCCGAGGGGCGACGATGCAAAAAAAATCAAAAAAGGCGCTATCATTCCGCATTCTGGAACGATGACGAGGTAAATTTCGTGAAAAAAAGAAGAGGAAAAAGCCATGATAAACGAGGAAGGTTCCTGGATAGAGCGGTTGATGCGGGCGTTTCAGCAAGTGGCGGACGAGGAGGAAATAAACGATGTAACGGGCCGGGGCGTCCGAAAAATGGAGTCGCTGGTCGGACGGATTCCATCGGGACTGCAGCGGCTCTGGGAGGACCTGGGCCTCATGCTCCGCATGCTCGCGGATTATGGGCGGGGCGAATACCGGGGCGTGCCGTGGCAGACCCTGTGCATGATCGCGTTCGCCGTCGCGTACTTCGTCATGCCGCTCGACGCGCTACCCGACTGGATACCCGTCGGCGGTTATCTGGACGACGCGACCGTCATTGGGTACGTCATCAAAAAAGTCCACGAGGAATTGGAGGTGTACCGCGCGTGGCGGTCCCGCGAAGACAACACCATAGACGTGTGCTGCAACTGACAATTGAAGACTCTTGTGGAATCTTTTTTTTGCAAAAAGAATAAGGTTTCCCAAACCCTTCCAGAAGAAACGGAATTCTCGTTCTTCTTGAGGGGGTGCGGGGGAACTTCTTCTTCCGCAAGAAGAAGTTCCTCCGAGAACGTAATTCGAAACAAACCAATGGAGGATCGAACGATGAAAGATTTTTTGGCGGGAATTTGCGTGGGCGCGGCGACGACCGTGCTGGTGCTGTTCGGTTGCGCAATGCTCAGCGACGACGCGGACACGGACGAGCTGCCCGGGGAATCCGGCGACGGCGAGTTGTCCACCGCCTGCGCGACGGAATGATTCGGTGGGGCGGGGGAAGCCCCAACGCCATGCGTCCGCCCGTACACTCCCGGGCGGACGCAGCCCTATGACAAATCTGGCCCCGTTGGGGCGCCAAAGAGGAGCAATAAGTCCATGTTCGAAAAACCCGATTTTGTGACCCAACTGGCCTTGGCCCAACGGGCCCGGAAGCAGCGGCAATGCGAACGGTGCCGCCACTCGTGCCGGTGGAAGGCGGACCTTGTGTGCCTCCGTCGCCTGTCGCAACGATGCCGCGACGACGGCGACACGCAGCGTCTCGAATTGGCGCCGGGACTCTGCGCCGTGATCAATCCCGACAAGGACTGCCCGGAATTCAAGCGCCGGTTCAAAAATCGGCTGACCGAGACCCTCGAAGACGCCCTGCTTTTGCTCATGTCTTGCACATCGCGACGACGGTACGACGACCGCGAATGGCCGCGCGGATGATTGCCATTGGTTCCCAAGGCGGCTCGGCCGCAATACATCAATCAAGGGCACGATTTCTTTGTCCGCAACTTATGTGTTTCACACACAGAAGTTGTGGACAAAGAAACTATTGACCTTACGGCAAAGCCGCAATGACGCATAGGGCAACATTTCCTTGCGCCCGCCGCGCCTCTGCGTTATTGTATTTTTCGGTCTATTGCAAGTCGAAACGAACGAAAAGGGAATCAAGCGGAAACTCCACCGAAAAGATCGCAAAGTGACGCAAGATACCTTCAACCTTCCGTCTTACTTGGAGATCCCGACATGCCCATCCTGGCCGGTTGCTACTATCTTGGCATCCTGATGATCAGCCTCCTGTTCTACCTCGTATTGCTGATCCCCATAGGCCTGATCGTGCTCGCAGTATACCTGCTCGGCCTCCTCGTCATGCTATTTCGGTAAAAACACCCGTGGGACAGGCTGTACAGCCTGTCAAGAACGCTTCCGTTGTGCCGGTTGCTGGGTTTGGAAATCAGACGACGACTATTGCCGTCCATACGAAGCACGCAAAGGACGTCTCGAGCACGTCCCAAGCCATGCTGATCACCGAGTTCAAAGCTCGGAGTCTGGCGCTGCTTGGCGCACTTGAAGCGCATACGGACAAGCCTCTACTCTGATGACAACATGAAGAAGAACAGAAAAAAAGGCGCGTTGCCGCCGGAAAGCACACAGACCATCTTGGAGAGCATCTCGGATGGCGTGTTTACGGTGGACCACGACTGGCGGGTAACCTCGTTCAACCGGGCTGCGGAAGAGATCACGGGCATTCCCCGCGCGGAAGCGATTGGACGGCGGTGCTGCGAGGTCTTCCGCGCAAGCATGTGCGAAACCGAATGCGCCCTGCGCCAGACCATGGATTCGGGCAAGCCGATTATCAACAAGTCCGCCTTTATCGTTGACGCCAACGGACGGCGCATTCCCATCAGCGTTTCGACTGCGCTGCTGCGGGACACGCAGGGGGACATCGTCGGCGGTGTCGAAACCTTTCGCGATCTGAGTCTTGTGGAAGAGCTACGCAAGGAAATCGAACAGCGCTATGAGGTCGGCGATATGGTGAGCCGAAGCGCCTCGATGCAGAAGTTGTTTGATGTCCTGCCGCAAGTGGCTTCAAGCGACGCGGCGGTTGTTATTGAAGGGGAAACGGGAACTGGCAAGGAACTCCTTGCCCGAGCGCTTCACAATCTGAGTCCGCGAAAGAACCGGCCTTTCGTGGCGATCAATTGCGGCGCCCTTCCAGATACCCTGCTCGAATCGGAGTTGTTCGGGTACAAGTCGGGCGCCTTTACCGGGGCGGATAAGGACAAACCCGGACGCTTTGCTCGCGCGGAGGGCGGCACGCTGTTTCTCGACGAGATCGGGGACGTGAGCGCCGCGTTGCAGGTTCGGCTTCTGCGCGTGCTTCAGGAGAAAATGTATGAGCCGCTTGGCGGAACTCAATCCGTGAAGACAAACGTCCGTGTCATTGCAGCCACCAACAAGAACCTGGCGGAACTCGTGAAGGAAGGTCTGTTCCGTCAGGACCTGTACTACCGGATCAACGTCGTGCGTCTCGAATTGCCTCCGCTCCGCGAGCGCAAGGAGGATATTCCCCTCCTCGTGGAACGCTTCATTCGCCGCTTTAATCAGACACAGGGGCGAGCGATAGCGGGTGTATCGGCGGAGGCCATGGCGCTTCTCATGGCGCATGATTATCCCGGCAACGTCCGCGAACTGGAGAATATCATTGAACACGCCTTCGTGATCTGTCCGGGCGCCACCATCGGCGTTCGTTGCCTGCCCGATTCGCTGGCCACGAAACGTTTGGCAAGGTCTCAACTTGAGGCAACGGGCCTCGACTCCACGGTCAAGACAGCGGAAACCCAAGCCATTTTGGACGCCTTGAAACGATGTGACGGAAACCGCAATGAGGCGGCGAAACTGCTGGGCATGCATAAGAGCACTCTCTTCCGAAAGGTCCGTGCCTTAGGACTCTCTCTTCCTCAAGAGGATGGGCGGACCAAGCGGGCCAACCATAAATAGAGTGGCATAAACGCGACTCTGTTTCTGCTTTTAGTCGCAAAATCGCGACTGTATCGAGGACAGAAATCTCTGCGCATAATATGCTATAAGATATTTACTAACAATATCTTATAAATGGAAACGCCCCGTCTGTTGCACTTGGCATTCTTCCTGCATTCTCACACGCATGAAGAGTTGGCTAAGGAGCAGGTGATGAAAGTTGCACTGACCGTTTGGGAAGGCCGGATATCTCCGGTTCTCGACACGGCCCGTTCTGTTGTGATTGCCAATATCGAAAACGGAGCGACAACTGCCCAGCGCGACGAAATACTTTCGGAAGAGTCGCCGCAGAGGAAGATTACCCAACTTCGCGCCCTGGGAGTGGAAGTCCTGGTTTGCGGGGCGGTATCCCGGCCGCTGGCCAACTTGGTTTCTTCCAGCGGCATACGGTTGATTCCATTTGTGTCTGGCGAACTCGGAGAGGTTCTGGACGCGGTGATTGCAGGCAAGATACCGGACACCGCGTTTACCATGCCGGGATGCGGCTGCGGACGCGGACGTCGTTTTCGCGCGCGGCGTGGCGTCTGTGCGGAGGAGAACCCGCGAAGGGCATCGTAAGTCACAGAATTAAAAGGAGTTAGAATGATGTTTGGATTTGGAAGAGGAAGGGGAAAAGGAGGTCCCGGGACCGGCGCGGGTCAGGGACAAGGTGGTGCTCGTGGAGGTCAAGGACGTGGGTGGCGCGGCCGACAAGGCGGCGCGGCAGCAGGTCCTGATGGGATGTGCGTTTGTCCAAAATGCGGATTCTCCCAACCTCATGAACGCGGCGTGCCATGTACACAGGTCATGTGTCCGAAGTGCGGCACGGCCATGCGGCGGGATTGATTCTGGATACGGTTGAAGGACGGGTTGCATACGGAAAACACTCGCAAAAAAGGAGATCAGACATGCCAGGTGGAGACGGAACAGGCCCGCTGGGAGCGGGTCCGATGACAGGACGCGGTGCAGGATTTTGTGTAGGTTCCAATATGCCGGGATATGCGAACCCGGTTCCGGGACGAGGTTACTGGAATCGTGGATTTGGGCGTGGTGGCGGCGGTGGCCGCGGCTGGCGGCACTGGTATCGCGCTACCGGCCTGCCGGGTTGGATGCGATTCGGTTGGGGCATGCAGACCGCTCCGGCCATGTCGCCCAGCGATGCCGAACGCAGCATGTTGCAGAGTCAGGCAGAGATACTCCAACAGCAACTTGACGCGGTTCGGCAGCGGCTCGACGCGTTGGCGGCCAACGCGGATGCCGTGAAGCCGTAGGCGGTCTAACCCATAGAGGAAGTGTGTGTCTCCTTCCAACCCTCCTCTCCAAATCGTCCGCCCCATCCCTTAAGGGTGGGGCCTCAAGGGACCGGGAGAGGGAGTGTTGAGAAGCGAGTTATGGCGAGGGCGATGAATAGCAGTCTTAGCAAGCACGCCGTAGACTTTATCAATGACGAACACTTGAGTTCCGTGCTCAAGTGCGCTTCGCCGGATCCTCCGCGTGTACGCGAGGTCATTGCCAAAAGCCTTGCCAAAGAACCCCTGCAAGTCGAGGAAACGGCAACGCTATTAGCGGCAGACGATCCGGACCTTGTCGAGGAGATTTTCGAAGCCGCGCGCGACCTGAAGAAACGAGTATACGGAAACCGAATTGTCCTATTCGCGCCGCTCTATATCGGAAACGAGTGCATTAACGACTGCCGGTACTGCGCCTTTCGCCGTTCCAACACAGGCGTTGTGCGCCGTACGTTGCGCACGCAGGAACTTGAAGATCAACTCCGGGCATTAGAGAACAAGGGGCACAAACGGCTCATTCTCGTTTTTGGCGAACACCCGAAATACGACGCCGATTTTATGGCGGATTGTGTACGAACGACCTACCGTTTCAAGGTTGGACATGGGGAAATCCGTCGGGTCAACATCAACGCGGCGCCGCTGGACCACGAAGGGTATCGGAAACTAAAGGCGGCGGGGATCGGTACGTACCAGATCTTCCAGGAAACCTATCACCACGAGACCTACGCCCAGATGCATCCGAAAGGAACACGCAAGAGCGACTATCTTTGGCGGCTCGACGGTCTTTCACGCGCATTCGAAGCGGGTTGCGACGATGTTGGTCTGGGGGCGTTGTTTGGTCTCTACGACTGGAAGTTCGAAGTCTTGGGGTTGGTGAGTCACGCGTTGCACCTTCAGCGGACGTACGGTGTCGGATGCCATACGATCAGTTTCCCCAGGCTGCGTCCGGCGCATGGCGTGGACACGGAATGGCCTTATCTTGTTAGCGATCGCGACTTCAAACGCTTGGTCGCCATTCTGCGGTTGTCTGTGCCGTACACAGGCATGATTTTGACAGCGCGAGAGAAGCCTGAGTTGCGGCGCGAAGTAATGGCGTTCGGCGTCTCGCAGATCGATGCCGGAAGCCGGGTCGAGTTGGGTGGATACACGGAAGTGGGCGATGCCCAGATCATGGAACGCGAGCAGTTCTTGCTCGGCGATATTCGCTCTCTCGATGAAGTCATGCGCGAACTACTCCAGGACGGGTACCTCCCCAGTTTTTGCACCGCGTGCTATCGTTTGGGACGCACCGGCAAGCACTTCATGGAGTTCGCCATACCGGGGTTCATTCAAAACTTCTGTACGCCGAATGCTATAACCACCCTGACGGAGTATCTCGTGGATTATGCCACACCGGAGACCCGCGAGGCTGGAGAACGCGCGATTACGCGCGAGATCCGGAAACTTGCCGAGACACCCCAGAAGGCGGAATTACTAAGGCGCTTACGTTGTATTGCAGAGACTGACCAACGTGATCTCTATTTCTGAATTGAGTCGCTGTTCCATTGTCCATTGGAGACCTGATCATGAGTAAGACTATCGCCATCGTTGGTGCTTCGGCAGACCGTAGCAAGTACGGCAACAAAGCCGTGCGTGCATTCAAACAAGGCGGGTGGACCGTCTATCCCGTGAACCCGAGCGTTCCGGAGGTGGAGGGTTTGCGGACTTATGCCTCGATTGCCGATATTCCAGGCCCCATTGACCGCATCTCCATGTACGTGCCCCCGAAGGTGGGCAAGGCCATGCTGGCGGCCATTGCGGCGAAGGCGCCGCAGGAGTTCTTCCTCAACCCCGGCTCGGAAGACGCTGACCTTGTCAGAGAAGCCGAGGCCCTCGGACTGCATCCTATCCAGGCGTGCAGCATTGTGAATATCGGTTTGCGGCCGGACATGTTTCCGGACAAGTAGTCCGTGTTTGCAGTTTTCGAAGAAGCCCGTTTCTAAACCAAACGAAAGGAACACATCATGGAACAGCAGATTGAACGCCTCCCCCTCATAGGTGAACAAGCGCCTTCGTTCAAAGCGGAGACCACCCAAGGGGAGATCGACTTCCCCAAGTGCTACAAGGGGAAATGGGTTGTCTTCTTCTCGCACCCGGCGGACTTCACGCCCGTGTGCACCACGGAGTTCATGACGTTTGCCTCGATGGCGCAGGAGTTCAAGGACCTGAACTGTGAACTTCTGGGATTGTCCATCGACAGCACGTACAGCCATATCGCGTGGCTTAGAACGATCAAGGAGAAGATCGAGTACAACGGCATGAAGGGCGTCGAGGTCATGTTCCCCGTCATCAGCGACCTTACGATGGAAGTCTCGCGAAAATTCGGGATGCTGCAACCCGGTGCGAGCAATACGCAGGCCGTGCGCGCGGTCTTCATCATCGACCCGAAAGGCATCGTCCGGGCGCTCTTCTACTACCCGCTCAGCAACGGGCGCAACATGCAGGAGATCAAGCGACTTCTGGTCGCCATGCAACACTCGGACAAGTACGAAATCGCCACGCCCGCGAACTGGCAACCCGGCGACGACGTGATCGTCCCGCCACCCGGCTCGTGTGGCACGGCCAAGGAACGCGTAGAGAAGCCCGACGCCGATACAAAGGTTCTTGACTGGTTCATGGTCCTGAAGAAGTGTCCGTCTCTGTGCAAGAAGAAATGCCCACACAAATAAGTGAGCCATCTATCTCCCAACTTTGCAGTCAACCACTTGGAGAAGAAAATGATTATCGTTGTTTCTGCATCGGGCAAGACGCTTGACGCGCAAGTTGATCCCCGCTTCGGACGCGCTGCGTTCTTCATTGCCGTCGATTCCGAGAGCGGCGCCTTTCAGGCGCATGACAACGTGCAGAACTTGAGCGCAGCCCAAGGCGCGGGCATTCAGTCCGCCGAAACCGTATCTCGCCTTGGCGCGGACGTCGTCATCACGGGAAACTGTGGGCCGAAGGCGTTCAGAACCCTCTCCGCCGCAGGCATCAAGGTGATTGTCGGTGGACAAGGTACAGTTGCCGAAGCCATTGAAGCATTTAAGTCGGGTACGCTCGTCCCAGCCGATGCGCCAAACGTCGAAGGGCATTGGGCTTGAAAGAGCACAGGACAACCAGCCGCATCACCCGGCGTTCGTTTCTGGCGCGGACATCCTCGGTATTGGCGCCTCTGGCCATTGCCGGTGTTGCTGGAAAACAGAAGCGAACATTTGCCGCTGCCTCGGACATTGGCGGGAGGGCCCAGCGCGGGAGGGTCGTGATTTTGGGTTTCGACGGGGTTGAACCCACCCTCATTGACGGCATGCTCAAGTCCGGCGCGTTGCCAAACCTGCTCGCGTTGCAGAACAAGGGCAATTACCAGCGATTGCTGTCCAGCAACGGGTATCTCGCGGTCGCCGGCCAAACGAATGCGGAAACAGCTTTCAACGAGGCGAAATATATCGACGGATATGACTGGTCGCAAAGCCGGGCTTATGGGCTTGGACTGGGAAGCATCTTCCTGAACCTCAAAAGCCGCGAAGGACGCGGAAGACTTGGCGGCCGAGATGTTGGCGACCGTGTTGGGCGTCGAGTTCGATCCGGACAAGAGCTGGGATGAAAAGCGCGAGATTTGGCGCATCAGCGGCAAGTTCGTCCGGACGACCAGCATCACACAGTCGGCCCTCGGCGACAAGGACGGACGCTGGACCACGGTGATTTCAGCGGCGGTCCTGATTCCCCCTAACGCGGAGCAGAAAATACTATGAGAATCGCTATTGCTTCAGGAAAAGGCGGCACGGGAAAGACAACGATCGCCGTGAATTTGGCGGGCGTGACGGAAGGTCCCGTCACGTATGTCGACTGCGACGTGGAGGAGCCCAACGGCCACATCTTCCTGAAGCCCAACATAGAAACCGTCAAGAGTGTAGGAATTCCCGTCCCCGTCGTAGACAAGGAGAAATGCACGGGGTGCGGTCGATGCGCGGAAGTGTGCCGCTACAACGCCATCGCGTGTGTAAAAGGCAAAGTGCTGGTGTTTGCGGAACTATGCCACGGCTGCGGCGGCTGTAGGATGGCATGTGCCGCGCGCGCCATATCCGAGACCGATCACGCTATCGGCGTAGTCGAAACAGGTTACGCAAACGGCGTGGCGTTCGTACAGGGCCGTCTCAAGGTTGGCGCGGCAATGTCGCCCCCACTCATTCGGGCAACCAAGGCCGCGGCTCCTGCCAACGGGATAGTCATCATTGATGCGCCACCCGGTACCTCATGCCCGGTCATTGCGGCCATTAAGGACACGGACGTTGTCGTCCTCGTCACCGAACCAACGCCCTTCGGACTACATGATCTGAGACTCGCCGTGGAGACTGTCCGCCAAGTCGGAATCCCCTTCGGCGTCGTCGTGAACCGTTGCGACGTCGGAGATGAACGCGTGACATCGTACTGCAAGCAAGAGTGTATTCCTGTTCTTCTGGAGATCCCGGATGACCGTCGTATAGCGGAGGCTTACTCACGCGGAGAAAACGCAATTGATGCCGTTCCCGAAATGCGGGAGCTTTTCACGGGTCTCTGTCAACACATACGGGAACTGATCGCCAAGAATGGGATGAAAGAAGCATCGGTGCTATGACAAAACACAAGTACAGACACATTTTCGGTCCGGTGCTTTCCCGGCGGCTGGGACGCTCTTTGGGCGTTGACCTGATGCCGTTCAAGACCTGTACCTATGATTGCGTGTACTGCGAACAAGGCCGGACCACTGACCACACGGCCTGTCGAAAGGAATATGTACCGGCAGACGAGATCCTGGACGAACTGGGGAAATATCTCGTGGAGCATGCCGCGCCGGACTACATCACACTGTCCGGTGCAGGCGAGCCTACCTTACACGCAAGGCTCGGCTATATCGTTTCGAGAATCAAATCTTTGACGAAGGTTCCCTTGGCCGTCATCACAAACGGCTCGCTGCTTTGGGACAGACCGGTTCGAGATGCGTTGCATGAGGCCGACGTCGTTTTACCATCCCTGGATGCCGGGAATGCCCAATTATTCGAGTACATCGATCGTCCTGTAACGGGGATTTCGTTTGAGCAGATGGTTACCGGCCTCATCGCGTTCCGGCAGTCCTTTTCGAATGCCATTTGGCTTGAAGTGATGCTCATGGCCGGCGTCACTTCCGGCGATTCCGAAGTGCGGGAAATGGCTGAATGGGCCCGGCGCATTCGTCCGGATCGCATTCAGTTGAACACGGTTGTGCGCCCGCCATCGGAGCCTTTTGCGCTCCCGGTTCCTCGGGAACAACTCGCACAGCTCGCGATATTATTCGAGCCGCATGCGGAGGTAATCGCCGATTATCGCGGCGCCGCGCCAAAGGCCGATGCCGCACCCGACGCCCTTCGCGTACTTGACCTTATCGTGAGGCGTCCATGCTCGCTCCAGGAAATCGCTGCGAGCCTTGGCCTGCGGCAAATCGAAACCATAAAACTCGTCGAGGGCCTTATTGGTCAGGGCAAGATAGTCCAAAGGCGTTTCGCTAGCGGCGTCTTCTTTGAATATGTCCATGACGCCAACGAGGAAGTAATCTCATGAAAGAGCTCGTGGTTATTAGCGGAAAAGGCGGAACAGGCAAGACAAGCGTGGTTGCAGCGTTCGCTTCCCTGGCATCCAATAAGGTTCTGGCGGATTGTGACGTGGATGCCGCCGATCTGCATCTGGTTCTGCAGCCCGAGGTCCGGTCACGCCATGAGTTTCGCTGCGGCCACGAGGCCGCCATCAATCCTCAAACCTGCAAGGGATGCGGCTTCTGCCTTTCCCAATGTCGTTTTGAGGCGATTCAACCGGTTGTGGCGAAAGCGGGCATTGTCTATCGCGTCGAGCCGCTGGCGTGCGAAGGCTGCGGCGTCTGCGTTGATGTATGCCCTGCCAAGGCTATCGATTTCCCGGAGCGTCTCGCGGGAGAATGGTGCCTGTCAGACACACGCCACGGCCCGATGGTCCATGCGCGACTCGGTATTGCCGCGGAAAACTCGGGGAAACTTGTCAGCCTCGTCCGTCAACAGGCAAGGCGGCTTGCCCAAAACGAGAACAAGGATCTCGTCCTGGTTGATGGCCCCCCCGGCATCGGGTGTCCTGTAATTGCCAGTATTACCGGGGCGTCTCTCGTCCTGATCGTTACGGAGCCTACGCTCAGCGGCCAACATGATCTGAAACGCGTGGCCGAACTGGCGCGCCATTTTCACATCCCCACCGTAGCGTGTATCAACAAATGGGACCTGAATCCCGGTATGAGCGAGGCGATTGAAGCGTCCGCATTGGCGCTGGGCGCCAAACCTCTGGGACGGATTCGATACGACCGGGCCGTCACGGCCGCGCAAGTGGCCGGCAAGAGCGTGCTGGAATTCTCATCCGACGGCGTCAGCCGCGATATCAAGGACTTATGGATAGGCATCGAATCCCTGTTGGGTTCAGATGATTCTAGCAAAGATACGGTATAACCGCTAGCAGAAGAAAGGAGAATCGCCCCATGTTGAGCGACAAAATGCTCAAGGCTTTGAACGACCAGATCACCAAGGAATTTCATTCGGCCTATTTGTACATGGCCATGTCGGCGTATTTCGAAGGCGAAAACCTGCCGGGGTTTGCGAAATGGATGCGTCTCCAGGCGCAAGAGGAAAGTTGCCACGCCCTGATCTTCTTTAACTACACGTGTGAAAGGGGCGGCAAGGTCACACTCGGCGCCGTAGACGCGCCGCCCACTACATTCAAGTCGGCGGTAGACGTCTTCGAGAAAACGCTCGCCCATGAGCAGTTCATTACGGACTCCATCAACAAACTAATGGATCTGGCGATCAAGGAATCCGACCATGCGACTCGCGCCATGCTTCAATGGTTCGTGACTGAACAAGTGGAAGAAGAGGCCAATGCCAGCCAGATCCTGGCGCGACTGCACATGATGAAAGGTGGAGGAAACGGATTACTCATGATGGACGGAGGATTGGGATCGCGCACCTTTGCCGTGCCTTCGCCGCTCGCCGGCAAACTATAAGGGGCCTCTCGATGCGTCCGGATCCCCTTACGCCTTACGGCAATCGCCCAATGGTCACGCCCATCGTGAATGCTGTGAACTACGAATACACATCGTTCGAGGTCTTGCGGCAGATCACGGACGGGGAAATTGATGGTTACACCTACCACCGCGACGATAATCCAACTGTGCGGGTAGTCGAGAAGAAGATCGCGGCATTAGAGGAAGCCGAGGACTGTGTTGTCTGCACCTCCGGTATGGCCGCCTGTACTATGGTCTTCCTCACTTATCTGCAGACAGGCGACCATGTAATTCTCTTCCATGACACCTATGGCGCCAACTACAAAGTGTCTTTGATTCTCGAACGCCTCGGGGTGGCCTTCACGTGGATAGATGCGGATGATGCCGACCAGATTGGAGACCGAATCCAACCCAACACGAGGATGATCTTCCTTGAAACACCCACCAATCCCCTGTGCAAGATCATAGACGTGGCGGCCATGCGTGAAGCCGCAGACACGGTCGGCGCCATGGTCGTTGTGGACAACACGTTTGCCACGCCGTATCACCAAAACCCACTGGTCCTGGGCGCCGACCTCGTTGTCCATAGCGCCACCAAGGCCTTGGGCGGACATAACGACCTCATGGCTGGGGCCATCACCGGGTCAAAGGAACACTACAACAGACTGTGGTTTACCCGCCAGGCTATCGGCACAACCTTGGATGCTTACTCGGCCTTTCTGCTGGATCGGGGACTCAAGACGTTTGAATTGCGCGCAGAAGCCATGGCGCGCGGAGCCCAAGCAATAGCGGAATTCCTCGAGGAACATCCCAAGGTGTCTCGTGTTTCATACCCCGGGCTGGCGAGTCATCCGAATCATGCCGTGGCGCTTCGCCAGATGCATCGCGGTTTTGGCGGAATGATCGCTTTCGATGTGGGCCAAGACGAGGAGCACGCCAAGCGGTTCATCGCCGCACTGCAGCGGATCTACCATGCGGTGAGTCTTGGCGCGACCGAATCACTCATCTGTATCCCTCATCTGACGACGATGCTCTACCTGCCGCCGGAGCGACGAACCACGTTCGGCGTCAGGAAGAATACCGTTCGGCTGTCGGTAGGAATCGAGCCGCCCGACAAGCTCTTGGCCGATCTGAAACAGGCGCTCGCATGTGTTGCGGAAGGAATCGCAACCCATGAATAGTTCGCAGATTTACGGTTTTCGCCGTGGATGTCTAGTGGAAGAGGACCGTCCTCACAACGTTGGAGAAACACATGGAATGCACGAATACTGAAGGCTTTTCCGAGGTTGCTCGCGACCACGCGACAAGACCGCGGAATTATGGGCTGCTTGACAACTGGAATGCGCATGCTTGCATAACCGGACCTTGTGGCGACACCGTGGAGATATGGCTCCGTGTCGAAAATGGAATGATAAGAGCCGCGACTTTCACCACAACAGGGTGTGAACCTTCGCGCGCTTGCGGCAGTATGGCTACGGAGTTGGTTGTCGGCCGGCCCATCCAAAGCGCTCTCGAAATAAAACCGGCGGATATTGTGGGCAAGTTGGAACCGTTTCCAGATGACCACCGGCATTGCGCGTTGTTGGCGGCCAATGTAATGAAAGCCGCCGCACAGGACTTCTTGGATAGACAGAAGACGGGTTCTTGCGGGTCCTGCGCCACGGACAGTTGCTCAGCCAAGGGCCGACGACAGGGAGAAAGCGAACAAGACTACCTGGACCGCCAAGAACTCGCGCGGCGGCTATGCCAAATCAAACACAAGGTGCTCGTGCTCTCCGGCAAAGGCGGCGTCGGCAAGAGCACCGTTGCGGTCAATCTCGCCGTGTCGCTGTCCTTGGCAGGGAAACACGTTGGATTGCTGGATGTGGACATCCACGGTCCCAGCATCCCTAAGATGCTGCATCTGGAAGGCGCGCCCGTAATGAACGAAGGCAGCACTATTCTGCCGATAGAAGTCGGGGACATGAAAGTGCTGTCCATCGGGTTCTTTCTCCGCAGCACGGATGACGCCGTCATTTGGCGCGGGCCCATGAAGATGGGTGTCATCAAACAGTTCCTGAAAGACACCGACTGGGGCGAACTGGATTACCTCGTGATCGATTCGCCGCCGGGAACAGGCGATGAGCCGCTATCCGTCTGCCAACTTATCGAGAATGCGGACGGCGCCGTGATTGTAACAACGCCACAGGATGTCTCTGTGGCCGATGTCCGCAGGTCCATTGGCTTCTGCCGCCAGCTGGGGCTGCCGGTATTGGGCGTTGTCGAGAACATGAGCGGATTTGTATGTCCTCATTGCAGCGAGGTCACGCATATTTTCAAGACCGGCGGCGGTGAACGGATGGCGAACGATATGGGCGTGCCGTTCCTGGGCCGCATTCCGCTGGACCCGCAGGTCGCCGAAGCCTGTGACGCCGGCGCGCCCTATGTGCATCACTACGCCCGAAGCGAAACCGCCAAGGCGTTCGAACGTGTAATTCAACCCATTCTTGCACTCGACGGCGCGAAGACGCCGACACAAACAAAAGAGGAGATCAAACCAATGCGTATTGCCTTACCAATTGCCGATGGAAGACTGGCCATGCACTTCGGCCATTGCGAACAGTTCGCGCTGGTGGACGTGGACCCTCCGACAAAACGAATTATCAAGACGGAAATGGTGGACGCACCCGAACACCAGCCTGGACTGCTCCCGCGCTGGTTGGGCGAAAAGGGCGCGAATGTGATTATCGCTGGCGGAATGGGTTCGCGCGCCCAGTCTCTATTTGCCGAGCAAGGCATTCAAGTCGTGGTAGGCGCTCCTGCCGACGCCATCGAGGATCTCGTGAAGGCTTACCTTGAAGGCGCCCTGCAATCGGGTGAAAACGTCTGTGATCATTGAGCCTATCCCTGGAGTGTCATCGATGAGAAAGGCGATCAAAATCGTAGCGATCTTGGTTGGTGCTGTCGCTCTGGTTTTGGCCGTTCCGCTATGGATGTATTTTCCAGGACACAACTTTCGGACTGTCGAAAAGGGCGCCTTCTATGGTTCCCGCCAGATGAGCGGGAAGGCGTTGGAAGCGGCGATCAAGAAGCGCGGAATCCAGACCGTCATCAACCTGCGGGGGCACAATCCGGGGGCGCCATGGTATGACAATGAAGTGGCGGTTTGCCGGAAGCTTGGCGTGGCGCATGAGGATTTTGCCTGGTCGAAGGGGCGGTTACCTGACCCGGAATCGCTTGCGAGGTTCGTTGCCGTCATCGAGTCAGGCAAAAAGCCGTTTCTGGCCCATTGTGAAGGCGGGACCCATCGTACCGGCGTAGCCGCCGCCTGCTACTTGCTTCTCCAGGGCGCAGATACCGCCACGGCGCGCAGACAATTCGGCCCCATGTTCAAGAACGCGCCCATCGGGCAGGTGGTTGATCTTTACGAAGGCAGCAATATGCCATTCAAACAATGGGTGCGAGAGGTATATCCCGCGCGATACGCGTCACCAAAATCCTCCCAGGCCCTTGATTCTGAATCCGAAATGGGTCACTTGTGCGCGGCCTGTTAGTTTCTTTGTCCACAACGTCTGTGTGTGAAACACTGAAGTTGCGGACAAAGAAATCATGCCCTTGATTGATGTATTGCGGCTGAGCCGCCTTAGGATAGGGCGCACGTGCGCAAATGAGGATCGCTGATTGTGGCGAGCGGCAAACGCCATTTTGACTTGAAGGCAGTGACGTGGGACGAAGAACCGCGTCGGGTACAACTGGCCAAAGATCTGTTCGCGGCGATAACCGACACCGTTGTCCTGAATCCTTGCATAGCCGTGCTTGATTTTGGTTGCGGTACGGGTCTGTTGACGCTTCAACTGGCAACCCAGGGGGGTCATGTTACAGGTGTCGACAGCTCACAGGGAATGCTGGACGTTCTCGAAGACAAGGTGCGACATTACCAAAACGACAACGTCATAACGCGATGAGTCCCCCCAACGATTCGACGCTTCGCTTGATCTGCGTCGGATGCGGGTGAAACAGCGCGATCTTCTTCAGCAACGCATGCGTCTCCTCCAGGATGACATACGCGCACGAAAACGCCTCCGCCACGCGTACCTCGATCGTCATGAACTCGTTCTGCATGCCCCAAGCCGCGTCCAGCGGAACATAGGTCAAGGGACACGGCGTCTAGTGTCGAATTCAGATTGATCGAGTAGGGGGGAAGGGTTGCCCCTCTCCCCCTCTCACACCACCGGGCATACCTGCTCGGTACCACGGC